>NZ_JBEZIB010000010.1:0-255490 GCF_040650855.1 Streptomyces sp. NPDC048606
CGCCGGCGCGCTCGGCCGCAAGACCCCGCCCAAACCCGTCGAGCTGGAGGGCGGCTCTCGTGGGGCGCGCCGCCGTTCCCGGGGCCGTCCGTTCCCGGGGCCGTCCGTTGCCGCGTCGTCCGTTGCCGCGTCGTCCGTCCGTCCGGCGTTCGTCGGGGGTGGGCCGCTCAGGCCACCAGCGCGGCCAGCTTGCGCAGCGACTCGTTCAGCGCGGCGGTCGCCGAGTCCTTGAGCTTGCCCGCCATCAGGGACACGGCCGCGCCGCTGAACTCCCCGTCGATGCGGACCGTCGTGGCGTCGCCGTCGGCGGTCAGCGTGTACCGGGTGAGGACCGCCACGCCCATCGGGCCCTTCCCGGTGATCGCGAAGAGGTGCTCGTCCTCCAGCTCCGACACCGTCCAGAGGACCTCCGCGGGGAAGCCCATCATCTTCATGTTCTCCGAGAAGGTGATCCCGACGGCGAGGCTCTGGGGGCCGCCCTTGGGGAAGTCGGTGTGCGTCATGCTCCACTGCCCGTACGCGTCCCAGTCGGTCAGCTGGGCCCAGAGCCTCGCGGCGGGTGCCTCGATGCGTGATTCCGCGGTGACCTCGGCCATGGGTCCACCCCTTCTCGTCGGGTACGTGCGGCGGAACGTAACCCCGGCGACCGGAACATTCAAGACTGACGACCTGTCAGATTCGAGGGTGGCCGGCGAATGGATCTCGGGTGTGTCTCAACAGGTGTCACCCCGATGACGCTCCTGACCCCGCCTGTCATGATGGCCGGATGCAAGCGTCAGGGAAGAACGCCGGGCTGGGCCTCGCCCTCGTCTCGGCGTGTGCGTTCGGTGGTTCCGGAGTCGCGGCGAAGCCGCTGATCGAGGCGGGTCTGGACCCGCTGCACGTGGTGTGGCTGAGGGTGGCCGGGGCGGCCCTGGTGCTCTCCCCGCTGGCCTGGCGCCACCGCGACCTGCTGCTGCGCAAACCCCTGCTGCTCGCCGGCTTCGGCCTCGTCGCCGTCGCGGGCGTCCAGGCCTTCTACTTCGCCTCCCTGTCCCGGATCCCGGTCGGCGTCGCCCTGCTGCTGGAGTACCTCGGTCCCGCCCTGCTGCTCGGCTGGATCCGCTTCGTCCAGCGCAAGCCCGTCACCCGGGCCGCGGCGGCCGGCGCCGCCGTGGCCGTCGTGGGGCTGGCCTGCGTGGTCGAGATCTGGGCGGGGCTCAGCCTCGACCCGCTGGGCGTGCTGCTCGGCCTGTGCGCCGCCTGCTGCCAGGCCTTCTACTTCGTCCTCGCCGACCAGGGCGCGGACGGCGAGGACGCGCCCGACCCGCTGGGCGTGATCGCGTACGGCATGCTCATCGGCGCCGCCGTGATGACCGTGATCGCCCGGCCCTGGGAGATGGACTGGGGCGTGCTGGGCGGCGACGCGGCGCTGGGGAAGCTGGACGTCCCCGCCCTGGCCCTGCTCGGCTGGGTGGTGCTGATCGCGACCGTGTTCGCGTACCTGACCGGCGTCGTCTCGGTGCGCAGGCTGTCCCCGCAGGTGGCGGGCGTGGTGGCCTGCCTGGAGGCCGTCATCGCCACCGTCCTCGCGTGGATCCTGCTGGGCGAACACCTCTCGCTCCCGCAGATCGTGGGCGGCGGGCTGGTGCTCGGCGGTGCCTTCATCGCCCAGTCCGCGCGGGCCGAGCGGACGCCCGCCCCGGCTCCCGCCGAGCCGGACCGGGAGACGAGCGCGGCGTAGGTCGCGACCTTCGGGGGAGGGCGGCCGGAGCGCGCCGGCCGGGTACCGGGTAGGGTGCTGTCCATGCCTTCGACCGTGCTTCCGCCTCCCGCCGCCTAGCGCGGGCGGCCTCCACACACCGAACGACCGACCCGGGGACGCCCCGGGTCCGTCGGCGCTGCCCGCGAAGCGATGACCTTCCTCCTCATCCTTCACGCACGCGCGGAGACATCACGTGTCGAACCATTCGCCCGCCCTCGGGCGCGGCCTGCTCTACCTCGTCGTCGCCGGAGCCGCCTGGGGCACCGCCGGCGCCGCGGCGTCCCTCCTCTTCTCGGCCAGTGACCTGGGCCCGCTCGCCCTCACCTTCTGGCGTTGCGCGGGCGGCCTCGCGGTGCTGCTCGCGGTGCTCGCCGTACGCCGACCCGCGGCCGCCCGGCGGCGCCCCGCGGCCCGGCGCCCCTCGGCGCGCTCGCTGATCTGCACGGGCCTGCTGTTCACCCTGTTCCAGGCCGCCTACTTCGCGGCCGTGCGGGACACCGGCCTGACCGTCGCCACCGTGGTCACCCTCGGAGCGGGGCCCGTGCTGATCGCGCTCGGCGGCCGGCGCTGGATGGGCGAACACCTGGGCGCGGGCGGCGCGGTCGCCGTCGGCGGGGCCCTCGCGGGACTGGGCGTGCTGGTGCTCGGCGGCGGGGACGCCGAGGTGCGGCCGCTCGGGGTCGGCTGGGCGCTGCTGTCGGCCGCCGGGTACGCCGGGATGACCCTGCGGGCCAGGTGGCTCGGGCGGCGCGGCGAGGGCGGTGACCCCCTGGTGACCACCGCGTGGTCGGCGGGGGTGGGCACGGTGTGCCTGCTGCCGCTCGCCTGGTCGGAAGGGCTGCTGCCGCACACGGCCGAACCGGGCCGGGTGCTCGCGCTGCTGGTGTACGTGGCCGTGGTGCCGACGGCCCTGGCGTACGCGCTCTACTTCACGGGAGCCGCTTCCGTACGGGCCGCGACCGTCTCGGTGATCATGCTGATCGAGCCGGTGAGCGCCGCCGCCCTCGCCGTCGGGTTGCTGGGGGAGCGGCTGACCGGCGCGGTGGTGCTGGGCACCGCCCTGCTGCTGTCGTCGGTCGGCGCGTTGATCGTGTCCGAGGCGCGCGGGCCGCTGGAGCGGACGGGCTCCGGCGCCGGGGCGAGCGGCGGTGACGCGGCGGGCCGGTCGGGCCGGCCGCGGGACGGGGGGCTCGGGGGCGGGAGCGCCCCCGAGCCTCAGAGCGCGGCGAGGTAGTCCGGCAGGGCGACGCCGGGGGTCAGGTCGGCGGCCGGGATCGGGGTCCCGTACGCCGGCGCGACCGGGACCACGCCCGACCAGAAGGGCAGTCCCTCGTCCTCGGCGTCGTCGTTCGGACCGCCCGTACGGATCTTCGCGGACACCTCGTTCAGGTCCAGGCGGATCACCGCCGTGGCCGCCAGTTCCCTGGCGTTGGCCGGCCGGGAGTCGGCGGAGCGGCCGGGGACCACGTGGTCGACGAGGGCGTCGAGGGCCATGCGGCACTCGTCCGCGTCGGTGACCTGGTGGGCGACGCCGTGCACGACCACCGAGCGGTAGTTCATCGAGTGGTGGAAGGCCGAGCGCGCCAGCACCAGCCCGTCCACGTGGGTCACGGTCAGGCAGACCGGCAGGCCCGGGTCGGCCTTGCCGGCGGCCAGCAGCGGGCGCGATCCGGTGGAGCCGTGGACGTAGAGGGTCTCGCCGACCCGGCCGAAGAGGGTCGGCAGGACCACGGGGGCACCGTCGCGGACGAAGCCGAGGTGGCAGACGTAGGCCTGGTCGAGTATCGAGTGGACCGTCTCGCGGTCGTAGTGCGCCCGGTTGCGGGAGCGGCTCGGGACGGTGCGGTCGGTGGGCTCGTACGAGGAGGGCGCGGCGGGGGTCCCGGCGGACCCGGTCGGTGCCTGGATGGTGGCCATGATGCGAACTCCATTGCACTAGTGCATAATGTGGTTTGTGCTAGGAGACTATCGGATCAGAGGCAGCCGCGCATCCGACATCGCGGCGAGCATCGAGAACGGCGTCGCCACGGGCGCGCTCCCGCCCGACCGGCTGCTCCCGCCGATGCGCGAGCTGGCCGCCGAGCTGGGCGTCAACCCCAACACGGTCGCCGCGGCCTACCGGACCCTGCGCGAACGCGGCGTCATCCGCACCGACGGGCGGCGCGGCAGCCGCGTGCTCGCGCGCCCCGCCACCACGCCGCGCGACGCGCTGCGCACGGCGGTGCCGGCCGACGTACGCGACCTCACCCGGGGCAATCCCGCCGTGGGGCTGCTGCCCTCCCTGGAGGGGCCGCTGCGCACCGCCGCCCTGCGGTACGCGGCCTCGCCGACCCTCTACGGCGAGGCCCCCGTCGTGGAGGACCTCGAACGGCTCGCCCGGGAACGCTTCGCGCGCGACGGAGTCCGGGCCGCCGACATCGCGGTCACCTCCGGAGCGGCGGACGGCATCGAACGGGTCCTGGCCGCGCACCTGCGGCCCGGTGACGCGGTGGCCGTCGAGGACCCCGGCTGGGGCAGCGTGCTGGACCTGGTGCCCGCACTGGGGCTCACGCCGGTCCCCGTCGCCGTCGACGACGACGGGCCCCGGCCCGAGGCGGTCGCGCGGGCCCTCGCCGCCGGCGCCCGCGCGCTGGTCGTGACGGCCCGCGCGCAGAACCCCACCGGCGCGGCGGTCGGCGCCGAGCGGGCGGCCGAACTGCGGCGACTGCTGGCCGGGCACCCCGGCGTGGTGGTGGTCGACGACGACCACGGGGACGGCATCGTGGACCTGCCGCTGCACCCCGTGGGCGGCACCACCCGCCACTGGGCGCTGATCCGCTCGACGGCCAAGGCGTACGGGCCCGACCTGCGCCTCGCCGTGCTCACGGGGGACGCGGTGACCCTGGACCGGGTGCGCGGCAGGCAGCGCCTGGGGCCGGGCTGGGTCAGCCGGCTGCTCCAGTACGCGGTGGTGGAACTGTGGGGCTCCGGCGCCGTGGACGCGACGGCGGTCGCGCGGGCCTACGGGCTGCGCCGCGACGGCCTGATCGCGGCGCTCGCGGCGCGCGGGGTGGCCGCCCACGGCCGGAGCGGGATGAACGTGTGGATCCCCGTCGCCGACGAGACGGCGGTGGTCACCCGGCTGCTGACGGCGGGCTGGGGGGTCACGGCCGGAGCCCGGTTCCGCGTGGAGTCGGGACCCGGCGTACGGATCACCGTCTCGGACCTGGACCCGCGCGAGGTGGAGACCCTGGCCGACGCCGTGGACCGGGCGGTGCGCCCCGTCGCGGGCGGACGCTTCGACTGACGGACCGGGGAGCGCCCGGCCGGCGCGGGCCGGCCCCGCGCGGGCCCCGTCAGGCGCTCTTGGCGGGCGCCGGGCGGGCCTGGGTGAGGGCCGCGCCCGCCAGGACGATCACCGCGCCGACCGGCGTGTTCCAGTGCAGCTGCTCGCCGAGGACCAGGACGCCCGCGGTGGTGGCGATCACCGGGATGAAGTACGTGACCATCTGCGCGGTCGTCGGCCCGACCTCCGTCACCAGCCCGTACTGCATCTGGAGCGCCATTCCGGTGCCGAGGGCGCCGAGCGCCACCACCGCCAGCGTCGGCCACAGGGGGAAGCCGGCGGGGGCCGAGGTGAACAGGGCGCTGACGACGGCCAACTGGAGGGTCGAGACCATCAGCTGCGCCCCGGTGAGCCCCACCGGCGAGCCGGGGGTGCCGGCCAGGGTGCGCCGGACGTAGATCCAGCCGATGGGGTAGCAGAGCGAGGCCAGCAGGGCGAGCGCGGTGCCCCGGGCGTCGATGCCGGAGAAGCCCTGCCAGGCGCCGAGGACGGTCAGCACGCCCAGGAAGCCGATGCCGAGGCCCGCGAAGCGGCGGCGCGTGGGACGGTCCTCGGAGAGGGCGACCAGCGAGAGCGCCATGCCCCACAGCGGGGAGGTCGCGTTGCAGATCCCGGCCAGGCTCGACGGGATGGACAGCTCGGCGTACGCGAACAGCGAGAACGGCAGGGTGTTCAGCAGCAGCGCCGCGACCGTGAGGTGAGCCCAGGTGCGCGGGCCCCGGGGGAGCGGTTCGCGGCGGACCGCCAACACGGCCAGCAGGGCGAGCGCGCCGAAGAGGACCCGGCCGAGGGCCACCTGGAACGGGGCGAAGGCCTCCGTGCCCACCTTGATCAGCAGGAAGCTGAAGCCCCAGACCACGGAGAGGAAGGCGAAGCGCAGCCGCCAGTCCGGGCGGCGCACGGCGGAGCCGACCGCGGCGGAGCCGGCGGCGGGCGCGCAGGCCCGCCCGGTCGGCGCGGTGGGCGCCGTCGGCGCGGGGGCGGTCGAGGGGGAGACGTGGGGGCGGGAGGGGGCGGGGGCGCTCATGTGCCCACTCTGCTGCGCGGGATCTCGTAGGACAAGCGAGAGTTACTGGCCGCGACGGCGTAGCATCGCTTACATGTTGAACCTGGAGCGCCTGCGCACCCTCGACGCCCTCGCCCGCCACGGCTCGGTCAGCGGAGCCGCGGGCGGACTCCACGTGACCACGTCCGCCGTCTCCCAGCAGATGGCCAAGCTGGAGCGGGAGGTGGGCCAGCCGCTCCTGACGAGGAACGGCCGCGGGGTCCGGCTCACCGACGCGGGCCGGCTGCTGGCCGACCACGCCGCCCGCATCATCTCCCAGGTCGAACTGGCCCAGGCCGATGTCGAAGCTCAACGGGGTTGTGCAGTGGGGGAGTTGAAGATCGGCGCCTTCCCCACCGCCATGCGCGGACTGCTCCCCGGCGCGCTGCGGACGCTGCGCGCCGGACATCCCGAACTGCGGGCCCTGGTGCGGGAGCGGGAGCCCGAGGAGAGCATGGCGGCGGTCGTGCGCGGGGACCTCGACCTGGCCCTGGCCATCGACTGGCACAACAAGCGGATGCCCGTGCCCGCCGAACTGACCCGCGCCCACCTCCTGGACGACGCCGTCGACATCGCCGTCCCGGCCGACCACCCGCTGGCCGACCGGACGCGGATCTCCCTCGCGGAGTTCGCCGAGGACGACTGGATCTCCTGGAACGAGGGCCAGTTCTGCCACGAGTGGCTGGTCTTCACCCTGCGCGGCACCGGCATCGAACCGCGCATCGCGCACATCGCCGAGGAGCACCACACCCAACTCGCCTTCGTGGAGGCCGGGCTGGGCGTGTGCGTGACGCCCCGGCTCGGCCGGGGGCCCGTGCCCGCGGGGGTGCGGCTGCTGCCGGTCTGCGACACCGTACGACGGCACGTCTACGTCGTCTGGCGGGCGGACGCGGGCCGCCGCCCCTCCATCCGGGCGGCCGTCGAGGCCCTGCACGAGGCGGCGGCACGCGTCTGACCGGCCGGCCGCCGGTACGGCCGAGGCGACGGGGTCGGGCGGTCCGCGGCGGGAGGGGGCCGGGCGGTCCGCGGCGGGAGGGGCGCCCTCAGCGGGCCCCGACCCCGGTCCCCCCGAGCTTGCGGAAGTCCCAGGACACGACCGTGTCCGGAGTGAGCCGGATCCAGGCGTGGCGGCCGTCGTGGGGCATCGTCGGGATCCCGAAGTTCTTCACGGGGAACAGCCGTTCCGGCTCCTCCAGCTCCGGGCACGGCTCCCCGGTGCGCGGCGCCTCGCCCACGAAGACGGCGCTGCCGGCCAGCTCCACCCCGCGCAGTTCGTCGTAGGACTCCCCGGCGTCCACCACCACCGAGATCCGCGGGTCCTTGCGCAGGTCGGACCAGCGGCGGCTGCGCGTGATCGAGTAGAGCCACAACGAGGCGCCGTCCCAGACGAACCACAGGGCGCCCACGTGCGGCCGACCGTCCGGGGAGACGGTGGCCACCCGGCAGGTCCGCTCCCCGCGCAGGAAGGCGTCCACCTCCGCGTCGGACATCATGATCCGCCGGCCCCTTCGTTGGGCCGTCCGTGCCGTCTTCGCCTCGTCCATCGGCTCCGCACCCCTTCACAACTGACTGTGTGTCAGGAATCATGCGGGCTCCGCCGTCGCCACACCAGGGGGAGCCATGCAGGAACTCGATCCCGCCACGACCGCGCTGCTCACCGTCGAGTGCCAGAACGGTGTCGTGGGGGAGGAGAGCGCCCTGCCCGCACTGGCCGAGGAGGCCCGCCGCTCCGGGATGCTCGGGCGGGTGGCCGAGCTGGTCGACGCCGCGCGGACCGCCGGCGTACAGGTGGTGCACGCGGTGGCGGAACGCCGCCCCGACGGGCGCGGGGCGAACGCCAACGCGCGCCTCTTCCGGGCCGCCGGGAGGCTCCCCGTCCGCCAGCTGAGCGGGAGCCGGGCCGTCCGGGTGGCCGCCCCGATCACCGTCGCCGACGAGGACCTGGTGGTGCGCAGGCTGCACGGGCTCTCCCCGATGGCCGGCACCGACCTGGACGCCCTGCTGCGCAACCTGGGCGTTCGCGCCCTCGTCGTGACCGGCGTCTCCTCCAACATCGCCATCCCGAACACGGTCTTCGACGCGGTCAACCTCGGCTACGACGTCGTCGTCCCGGCCGACGCCATCGCCGGGGTCCCCGCCTCCTGCACCGCCGAGGTGATCCGCAACTCCCTCGCGCTCGTGGCGACCATCACCACGGCCGGAGCGCTGCTCGACCAGTGGGACTCCGCGCGCTGACCCCCGTAACCTGGGCGGATGCTGTCCGAAGTGATCGCGACCCGTTACGTCACGCCCTTGCGTGAGGGCGGCTCGCTCCCGGGGATCGTCGAGGCCGACGATCTCGGTACCTACGTCATGAAATTCACCGGAGCCGGTCAGGGCCGCAAGACCCTGGTCGCCGAAGTGGTCTGCGGGCGCCTCGCCCAGCGGCTGGGCCTGCGCGTCCCGCGGCTGGTGGCCATGGACCTCGACCCCGTCATCGGGCTCGCCGAGCCCGACCAGGAGGTGCAGGAGCTGCTGAAGGCCAGCGGCGGCCTGAACCTCGGGATGGACTACCTGCCCGGCTCGCTCGGCTTCGACCCGCTCGCCTATGCGGCCGACCCGATCGAGGCGGGGCGCGTGGTCTGGTTCGACGCCCTGATCAACAACGTCGACCGGTCCTGGCGCAACCCGAACATGCTGGTCTGGCACGGGGACCTGTGGCTGATCGACCACGGCGCGACCATGATCTGGCACCACAACTGGCCCACCGCCAAGGCGGCCGCGGCCAAGCCCTACAACGCCTCCGACCACGCGCTGGCCCCCGTCGGCCCCGACATCGCGGCCGCCGCGGCCGAGCTGGCCCCGCTGGTGACGGAGGAGCTGCTGACCGAGGTCACGGCCGACGTGCCCGACGAGTGGCTCGTCGACGAACCGGGCTTCGACACCACCGACGCGGTCCGACGCGCCTACGTCGACGCCCTGCTGCCCCGCGCGGCCACGATCCACGAGAGGATCACGATGGAGGCCGAGGTCCGGCCCCGATCCGGTCCGCCGGGGTGGCTCGCCGAGCGCCTCGCCCCCCAGCCGAACAAGAAGAAGAGCGACAGCGAGTGACCAAGCGGGACGTGTTCGAATACGCGCTGGTGCGCGTGGTGCCCCGGATGGAGCGCGGCGAGTGCTTCAACGCCGGCGTCGTCGTCTACTGCCGGGCGCGCTCCTACGTGGCCGCCCGCACCCATCTCGACGAGGCGAAGCTCCTCGCCCTGGACCCCACGGCCGACGTGGCCGGGGTCCGGGCGGCGCTGCGCGGGGTCGAGGGGCTGTGCGCGGGCGGCGAGCGGGCCGGGCAGGCGGCGGGCGACGAGCCGGGGCGCAGGTTCCGCTGGCTGATCGCCCCGCGCAGCACGGTGGTGCAGCCGGGGCCCGTCCACACGGGCCTGACGGCGGATCCGGAGGCGGAGCTGGAACGCCTCCTGGACCTGTTGGTCCGCTGATCGGCCCGCCCGTACCGGGTCCCGTTGACACGGGGTGCCACGGCTCCTAGCGTCTCCTCAGCTGAAGCTACTAAGCGGTTGCTCACCTCGGGCGGCCGTTATCGAGGGCGAGGAGATCCAGCATGTCCACCACCGAGCAGCGCGTCGCGATCGTGACCGGGGCGGCCCGTGGCATCGGCGCGGCCACGGCCGTCCGTCTGGCGGCCGAGGGCCGCGCCGTCGCCGTACTCGACCTCGACGAGGCGGCCTGCAAGGACACCGTGGAGGCGATCACGGCGGCCGGCGGCCGGGCCCTGGCCGTCGGCTGCGACGTCTCCGACGCCGCGCAGGTGGAGGCGGCCGTCGAGCGCGTCGCGAGCACGCTCGGCGCCCCGACCATCCTGGTCAACAACGCGGGCGTGCTCCGCGACAACCTCCTCTTCAAGATGAGCGACACCGACTGGGACACGGTCATGAACGTCCACCTGCGCGGTGCGTTCCTGATGGCGCGGGCCTGTCAGAAGTACATGGTGGAGGCCAAGTTCGGCCGCGTCGTGAACCTCTCCAGCAGCTCGGCGCTCGGCAACCGCGGCCAGGCCAACTACGCCGCCGCCAAGGCCGGTCTCCAGGGCTTCACCAAGACCCTCGCCATCGAGCTCGGCAAGTTCGGCGTCACCGCCAACGCCGTCGCCCCCGGCTTCATCGTCACCGAGATGACCGCGCAGACGGCCGCCCGCGTGGGCATGGGCTTCGAGGAGTTCCAGGCCGCCGCCGCCACCCAGATCCCCGTCCAGCGCGTGGGCCGTCCCGAGGACATCGCCAACGCCATCGCCTTCTTCACGGGCGACGCGGCCGGCTTCGTCTCCGGCCAGGTCATGTACGTGGCCGGCGGCCCGCTCAACTGACGACCGCCGACGGCGCGGGTCCACGAGTCCACGAGTCCACGAGAGGCAGGACGCAGGAAATGACGGACAACGGCACGGGCGGCGACAGGGCCGCCGGCACCGACGGCGGCGTCGACAGCGGGCGGGTCGCGCTCGTCACCGGCGCGAGCCGGGGCATCGGCTACGGAGTGGCCGAGGCGCTCGTCGCGCGGGGCGACCGGGTCTGCATCACCGGGCGCAACGAGGAGGCGCTCAAGGAGGCCGTGGAGCGGCTCGGCGCGGACCGGGTGATCGGGGTGGCGGGCAAGGCGCACGACGAGGCCCACCAGGCCGTCGCCGTGGAACGCACCATGGAGGCGTTCGGCCGGGTCGACTTCCTGGTGAACAACGCGGGCACCAATCCGGTCTTCGGGCCGATCGCCGACCTCGACCTCGGGGTCGCGCGCAAGGTGTTCGAGACGAACGTGATCTCCGCGCTCGGCTTCGCGCAGCGGACCTGGCACGCCTGGCAGAAGGAGAACGGCGGGGCGATCGTGAACATCGCCTCCATCGCCGGCATCTCCGCCTCGCCCTTCATCGGCGCGTACGGGATGAGCAAGGCGGCCATGGTCAACCTGACCCTCCAGCTCGCCCACGAGATGGCGCCGGGCGTGCGGGTGAACGCGATCGCCCCCGCCGTGGTGAAGACCCGCTTCGCCCAGGCGCTCTACGAGGGCCGGGAGCAGGAGGCCGCGGCCGCCTACCCGCTGGGCCGGCTCGGTGTCCCCGAGGACATCGGCGGAGCCGCCGCATTCCTGACATCTGCACAAGCGGAATGGATCACGGGACAAACTCTGGTGGTCGATGGAGGAATGTTCCTCAATGCCGGAGTGCACTGACCGATAAACGGACGCATTTGCCTCCTTGGGGGAGGCAAATGCGTACCTAATGTGCACGTAATCGGTCAAGTGCCTCACGAAACCTGCCCATTGGATTTGTGATGCACTGCGGTAGGGTCTGCCGCACCCCTGGCTGATCGAGGAGCGTGCACGTGTTCAACCGGACCAGATGCCTGCAGATCGCTGCGGCCGTTGCGTCCATATCCCTGCTCTCCGGATGCGGTCTGTTCTCGGACGACAGCGGCGACAAAGCGAAGCGGATCGTCGTCGGCACCACCAGTGCCCCGAGCACCCTCGATCCGGCGGCGGCCTGGGACGGCTCCTGGGAGCTGTACCGCAACGTCTACCAGACCCTGCTGGCCTTCCCGACGGGCAGCACCAAGCCGCAGCCCGACGCGGCGCAGAACTGCGAGTTCACCGACGCGGCCAACGAGTCCTACCGGTGCACCCTGCGCAAGGGCCTGAAGTTCTCCAACGGCGAGCCGCTCGACTCCAAGGCGGTCAAGCACTCCCTCGACCGGATCAAGACGATCAACCACAAGTTCGGTCCCGCCGGGCTCTTCGGAACCCTGGAGAAGATCGAGACCCCGGACGCGCTCACGGTCGTCTTCCACCTGAACACCCCCGACGCGACGTTCCCGTACGTGCTGGGCTCGCCGGCCGCCTCCCTGGTCCCGCCGAAGGAGTACCCCGCCGGCAAGATCCGCGACGACGGCGCGGTCACCGGCTCGGGGCCCTACGTCCTCACCTCGTACAAGAAGGACGGCGAGGCCGTCCTCGGCCGCAACGAGACCTACGTCGGATTCGCCAACCGCCGCAACGACGGCGTCACGATCCGCTACTTCTCCGACTCCAAGAAGATGGTCGCGGCCCTCAAGGGCAAGGAGATCGACGCCACCTACCGCGGCCTCTCCGCCGCCGAGATCAAGGACCTCCAGACCGCCGCCTCGCACGCCCAGGGCGTACAGGTCGTGGAGAACGTCGGGGCCGAGATCCGCTACCTGGTCTTCAACCCGAACGACCCGCAGGTCGCCAAGCCCGCGGTGCGCCAGGCCATCGCCCAGGTCATCGATCGGGGCGCCATCGTCTCCAAGGTCTACCAGGGCACCGCCGAGCCGCTCTACTCGATGGTCCCCAAGGGCGTCGTGGGCCACAAGACGCCGTTCTTCGACCTCTACGGCAACGCCAACGTCGAGAAGGCCAAGAAGATCCTCAACGGCGCCGGCATCACCACCCCGGTGGAACTGACCTTCTGGTACACCACCGACCGCTACGGCGCGTCCACCGCCGACGAGTTCACCGAGATCAAGCGCCAGCTCGACGAGACCAACCTCTTCAAGGTCAACCTGCGCGGCCAGCCCTGGGTCGCCTTCCAGGAGGGCTACAAGAGCGGCCAGTACCCGGTCTTCGGCCGCGGTTGGTTCCCCGACTTCCCGGACCCGGACAACTTCATCGCGCCGTTCGTCGGCAAGCAGAACGCGGTCGGCACCCCCTACGAGCCGCCGCAGATCATGAACGAACTGCTGCCCAAGTCCCGCCGCGAGGGCGACCGGTCGGCCGGCGTCAAGGAGTTCGAGACGGCCCAGCAGATCTTCGCCCAGGACGTCCGCCTGCTGCCCCTGTGGCAGGGCAAGCTCTACGTCGGCGCGCGCGAGGACATCGCCGGCGCCGAGCGGGCCCTCGACCCGCAGACCGCCATGCAGATGTGGGAGCTGTACCGCAAGACCAGCTGGTGACGGCTCCGGCCGGCGCGATGCGCCGGCCGGGTCGAGGCGATGTCAGTGGCCCCCGGTAGGTTCTGAGCAGTTGCACGAACTTGTACCGGAGGTTGTCGCCGTGACCCAGATGCTGCCCGAGTCCTGGCTCCCCGCTGTCGGCGGGGAGCTGGAGCAGCCCTACTTCAGGGAACTCCTCGAGTTCGTCGAGAAGGAGCGGGCGAACGGACCGGTCTACCCGCCCCGCGAGCAGGTGTTCGCGGCCCTGGAGGCCACCCCGTTCGACAAGGTGAAGGTGCTCGTCCTCGGCCAGGACCCCTACCACGGCGCCGGCCAGGGCCACGGCCTGTGCTTCTCCGTGCAGCCCGGCGTGAAGACCCCGCCCTCGCTGCGCAACATCTACAAGGAGATGAAGGAGGAGCTCGACCTCCCCGTCCCCGACAACGGCTACCTCATGCCGTGGGCCCGCCAGGGCGTCCTCCTGCTCAACGCGGTCCTCACCGTCCGCGAGGCCGAGGCCAACTCGCACAAGGGCAAGGGCTGGGAGAAGTTCACCGACGCCGTCATCCGCGCGGTGTCCGAGCGCCCGGATCCGGTCGTCTTCGTGCTCTGGGGGGCCTACGCCCAGAAGAAGATCCCGCTGATCGACGCCGAGCGGCACGTGATCGTCAAGGGCGCCCACCCCTCCCCGCTGTCGGCGAAGAAGTTCTTCGGCTCGCGCCCCTTCACCCAGATCAACGAGGCCGTCGCCGCCCAGGGCCATGAGCCGATTGACTGGCGGATCCCGGACCTGGGCTGACGCCACACCGCGCCTCGGCGCCGAAGCCGCCGCCTCCGGTTAGCTTCTAGCTGACCGGAACGCGAAGATCCGGCGGAGCGAGTCGGAGGCCGCGTTGACGGAGCAGCAGGAGGCGTCCGAGGACGCCGTCATGACCAGGATCGGCCAGGCGGTCATCCTGCTGCACGCCGGTGACCGCGAGGAGGCCCGCAACCGGCTCGCCGAGCTCTGGGCCGAGCTCGGCGAGGACGGGGACGGCCTGCACCGCTGCACCCTGGCCCACTACCTCGCCGACGCCCAGGACGACCCCGCCGACGAACTCGCCTGGGACCTGAGGGCCCTGATCGCCGCCGACGGGCTGGAGGAACGGAGCACCCGGCCGCCGGAGTCCGCCGAGCCCGAGCCGGGACAGCCGTACCGGGCGGTGCGCGTGTTCTACCCCTCGCTGCACCTCAACCTCGCCACCGACTACGTCAAGCTGCGCCGTCCCGAGGCGGCCCGGGTACACCTGGCGCGGGCCCGGGCGGCCACCGCGGCGCTGGCCGACGACGGCTACGGGAACGGCGTACGCGCCGCCATCGCCCGACTGGAACGGCGCCTCGCGCAGGAGCCGGGAGCGCAGGACGGGCCCGGCCCCTTCCCGGAACAGTCGCCTTAGGCCGATGGCGCCGTGGGGCGGTGGCACCGTAGGCCGATGGCGCGGGGTCGCGCGGCTCCGGGGGTTCAGCCGTCGCGGACGCCCGCGCAGATGCGGGCCTCCGGGCTGTCCGGGTGCCAGCGCCCGTGCCGCCGGCCCAGGGCGCAGACGTCGGCCGGTCGCACCGGCAGCTCCCGCATCAGCTCGCGGGGTACCCGCGCGTCGGGCCGCCCGGCCCGCCCGTGGCCCTCGGGGCGCTCCGTCGGGCGTTCCTCGACCCGGAGCGGCTCCGGGATGTCCGGCACCGGGGGAACGGCCTCCCGGGGCCCCGCCTGCGCCTGGCCGGTGGCGTGCGTGGTGGCCCGCAGCGGGGCCGTCGCCCGTGCCGTCGCCCGCCCGGGCTCCGGGGGCACCGCGCGCAGCGCCTCCAGCGCGGGGGCCTGGACGACCACCGGGAGGGTCCCCGGCCCTCCGCGCGGCTCGTGGTGCGGGGGCACCCCGGCCGCGGGGGACGTCGGCGGGCGCGTCGCCGCCGGCGTCACGTTCACGCAGCCGGAGACCGCCGAGACGGCGCAGGCCACTCCGAGGAGCAGTTTCGTGGAGGTTCGGGTTGGATGCACCCGCGCAACTCTGCTGTGCGAGGTCCCCGTTGGGAAAACCCGGAGCCCATATTCACCCCGCACGGGTGACGCGAGGGGGGTGTCCGGCGGACACCCCCCTCGCGCCGGCGCCGGTCGCCCATCACCTCGCCGCGCCGGCGCGGCGGGTCGGCGTGGCCGTCGCGGCGCGCGCACTCCCCGATCACGTCGAGCCGACCGTCCGGCTGCCCCGCCCGCCGGCGGTCGCGGAGGGTTCGAAAGGGGCCCGATCCTACGGGGGCCACCGCCCCACCCCGGCCGAACGCGCCCCCTCCCACCAGGGATTAAGCTGCGGGTGACCCACACGGCACAGACCAGGAGGTACCCGGTGAAGGTCGGCGTCATCGGACTCGGCGACATCGCGCAGAAGGCGTACCTGCCCGTCCTCACCACCCGCCCCGGAGTCGAACTGCACCTGCAGACCCGCACTCCCGCCACCCTGGAGAGGATCGGCGCCCTCCACCACGTCCCGGCCGAGCGCCGCCACACCTCCCTCGACGGGCTCCTCGAACAGGGCCTCGACGCCGCCTTCGTGCACGCCCCGACCACCGCCCACCCCGAGATCGTGGAGCGGCTGCTGGAGGCCGGCGTGCCCACCTATGTCGACAAGCCGCTGGCCTACGAACTCGCCGACTCCCGCCGCCTGGTGGAGCTGGCGGAGGAACGCGGCGTCTCCCTCTTCGTCGGGTTCAACCGCCGCCACGCACCCGGCTACGCCCAGTGCGTCGAGCACCCGCGCGAGCTGATCGTCCTGCACAAGAACCGCGTCGGGCTCCCCGAGGACCCCCGCACCCTGGTCCTCGACGACTTCATCCACGTCGTCGACACCCTGCGCTTCCTGCTGCCCGGGGACGCCGACCACATCGACGTCCGCGCCGTGGTGCGCGAGGGGCTGATGCACCAGGTGGTGCTCCAGATGTCCGGCGCGGGGTTCACCGCGCTCGGCGTCATGAACCGGCGCTCCGGCTCCACCGAAGAGGTCCTCGAAGTGTCCGGCCAGGACGCCAAGCGCCAGGTCGTCAACCTCGCCGAGGTCATCGACCACAAGGGCCAGCCGACCGTACGGCGGCGCGGGGACTGGGTGTCCGTGGCCCGCCAGCGCGGCATCGAGCAGGTCGTCGACACCTTCCTGGAGGCCGTGGAGGCCGGTACGACGCTCAGTGCCCGGGACGCGCTCCTCACCCACGAGCTGTGCGAGCGGGTGGTGCTGACGGCCCTGGAGCAGGAGCAGGCCCCGCCGGCCTGACCCGGCGGACCCCCCTGACCGCGCCGTACAGGACCAGCGCGGTCAGGGACGCCGCCGCCGGCCAGTTCCCGAAGCGGACGAACAGGGTCGTGCCCTCGGCCCGAGGGACCTCGTACACGAAGGCCGTGCTCCGCGACGTCGACAGCGCCGGCCCGACCGGCTCGCCCGAGGGGCCGAACACCGCGCTGACCCCCGTCAGGGTGGCGTGCACCACGGGACGGCCGTTCTCGGCGGCCCGCAGCGCGGCCAGGGAGGCGTGCTGGGCGGGCGCCCAGCTGTCCTGGAAGGTCGAGGTCGCCGACTGGGCCACGAGCAGGCCCGCCCCCGCCCGCGTCAGGTGCCGGCTCATGTCGGGGAAGGCCGACTCGAAGCACACCAGGGGCCCCAGCCGCAGCCCGCCGGGCAGGTCCATCACCACCGGCGCCGCGCCGCGCATCCGGTCCTCGCCCGCCGCCCGGCCCACCGAGGTGGCCCAGCCCATCAGCGCGCGGGCCGGCACGTACTCCCCGAACGGGACCAGCCGCATCTTGTCGTACCGGTCACCGGTCGGACCCTCGGGGCCGACCAGCACCGAGCTCTTGTAGATGCCGGGCCGGTCCGAACGGCGCGCGTCCACGTTCACCAGGAGCGGGGCCCCGACCTCTCGGGCCAGGTCCGCCAGCCGGCGCGACAGGTCCGGCCGCGCGGCCAGGTCCGCGCCGACGCTGCTCTCCCCCCACACCACCAGGTCCGGACGGGTGCCCACCAGCGTCCGGGTCAACCGCTCGCCGACCTCGAAGCGGTGCTCCGCGCTCTCGGGGCCGTCCGGGACCGGTCCCGGCTGTACGACGGCCACCCGCAGCGCCCCCGCCGGCGCGGGCCGGGGTGCCCACAGCCACACCGCCCCCGTCAGCACCGCGCAGCCCGCCAGCCCCGCCGCCGCGGGCACCCGCGCCCCCGGCGCCGCGACCAGCAGCACCACCGCGCAGTTCACCGCCACCACCAGCAGGCTGACCGCCCACACCCCGCCCACCGAAGCCAGGCGCAGTGCCGGGGCCACGTCCCACTGGGAGGCCCCCAACAGCCCCCACGGCCCGCCCAGCCCCTGCCAGGACCGGGCCAGCTCCGAGAGCAGCCACCCCGCCGGGACCAGGACCAGCGCGGCCCCCGCGCGAGCCGCCGTGGGCACCCCGCCCAGCAGTTCCCGCACCAGCAGCGCCCACGGGATCCACAGCAACCCCAGCAGGGCCGCGACCGGGACCAGGAACACGTGCAGGCTCGGCAGCAGCCAGTGGTGCACCGCCACGATCAGGCCCGCACCGCCGAGCCAGCCCTCCAGCACCGCCCGCCGCCCGGTGGGGGCGGAGCGCAGCAACAGCATCCAGGGCACGAGGGCGACGTAGGCGAACCACCACAGACCCGGTGCGGGGAAGGCGAGGCAGGGCAGCGCCCCGGCGGCCGTCGCGGCCGCCGCACGTCGCCAACCGGTCCGTCGCCTGCCCATGACGCGCCTCCGCTTCCAGTGTGGGACCGGCCCCGGCGGGGCGCGGCTCAGAGCGACAGCCGGCGCCACTTCTCGTGGACGGTGACCCCGTCGATGCGCCAACCGTCGGGGGTGCGGGCGAGCGCGAAGGTGTAGCGGCCCGCCGCGACGAAGTTGGGGGAGACCGCGGTCGCGGCGTCCCCGCTCTCGTCCGGTCCGCGCAGACGCATCGGGTTGAGGAAGTCGGCCAGCACCTCGGCGGCGTCGCCCGGGTAGCCGCCCCGGTCCTCCAGCCGTATCCGGCGGTTGACGATCAGGTGTTGGCGCACCGGGAACAGCTCCATGGTCGTGGCGAGCCAGCCGGCCACCTCGGCGGCCGGCCCCGCCGCCCCGCCCGCCGAGCCGTAGTCGGCCCGCCCGGAGGGCGTGAACAGGGCCCGATAGGCCTCCCAGTCCCCGTCGTCGACGGCCGCCGCGTAGCCCGAGATCAGCTCGTCGATGGCCAGTCGGTCCATTACCGTCGCGAGATCCACACGCTGCGTCATCGGGTCAGTCTGGGGTGCGGGGCCCGCCAGGTGAAGGGGCGTGCGCGGACCGGGCGCGCCCGCGGGCGGATCAGTGTCCGGAACGCGCCTCCCGCTGCCGCACCACGACCAGGAACGCGTCACTGGCCAGGTCCATCACCACCTCCGCCGGAACCCCCTCGCTCAGGCGCCGGGCGGCGTACTCCTCGGCCGGCCGGCTCCCCCTCGGACCTCCGGCCGGAAAACGCTCCAATACCACGCGGCTCATGCGGGCCACCCCCTGCTCCTGTCGTGCCGTCCTTCGGACACAACGACGAAGAGGCCGCCCGGGAACGTTCCCGATCGGCCTCCCGTTCACGCGAACCGGTGAGCGCGCGACCCGCTACGAGCCGGACTCGCCCGCGTGGGGGCTCAGCACGCCCATGCCGATCAGCACGAACAGCGCGATGCCCAGCAGGATGCGGTAGATCACGAAGGGCATGAAGCTCTTGTTGGAGATGAACTTCATGAACCAGGCGATGACGGCGTAGCCGACGAGGAAGGCGATGACGGTCGCGAAGATCGTCGGCCCCCAGGTGATGTGGCCGGGGGTCTCGATCACGTCCTTGATCTCGAAGGCGCCCGAGGCGAGCACCGCCGGGATGGCGAGGAGGAAGGAGTAGCGGGCCGCCGCCTCGCGGGTGAAGCCCAGCAGCAGACCGCCCGAGATCGTCGCGCCGGACCGGGAGACGCCCGGGATCAGGGCCATCGCCTGACACAGGCCGAAGATCAGACCGTCCTTGACGCCCAGTTCCTTGAGCGTCTTGCGCTGCTGCACCACCCGGTGCCGGCCGCCCTCCGCGTCCCGCGAGGCCAGCCAGTCGGCGAAGCCGAGGACCAGACCCATCACGATCAGCATCGTCGCCGTCAGGCGCAGGTCACGGGCCGGACCCACGATCTGGTCCTTGAGCGTGTAGCCCAGGACGCCGATCGGGATCGAGCCGACGATCACCAGCCACCCCATCTGGGCGTCGTGGTCGGAACGCAGCGACCGGTTGAACAACGACCGGAACCACGCCGAGACGATCCGCGCGATGTCCTTGCGGAAGTAGATGAGGACGGCCGCCTCGGTACCGATCTGGGTGATGGCCGTGAACGCCGCACCGGGGTCGTGCCAGCCGGCGAACGCCGCGGTCAGACGCAGGTGGGCACTGGAGGAGATCGGGAGGAACTCCGTAAGCCCCTGGACGAGACCGAGGATTAGGGATTCGAACCAGCTCATGTCGGGGTGCGCTCGTCCTTGTGATCGTCGGGCAGTTCGCCCCCGATGCTAGGGCCCGTGGGGAGTCACCGTGACCACAGGAGGGTGAACGCCGGGTGACGGGAAGGGGGTGGCCGGGGCCAGCCGGTGCCGCTTGCGCCAGGCGACCACCGCCGCGACCAGCCCGGACACCGCGATGAAGCCGAACGAGGCCAGGAACGCGGGCGAACCGGGGGAGGAGGCGCTCGAACCCGCGATCACGTAGGCGGCGGTGTTGGGGATCGTGCCCAGGGCCGTGGCCGACAGGAAGGGCAGCCAGCCGCAGCGGGAGACCGACGCGATGTAGTTGGCCGCCGCGAAGGGCACCCCGGGGAAGATCCGCACCGCCAGCATCGAGCGGAAGCCGTGCCGGCTCAGCTGGGTGTCGGCCGCCGTCAACCAGCGCCCGCGCAGATACGGGCGCAGCGCCTCCTGGCCCATGCTCCGCCCCAGGCCGAAGGCGATCGCCGCGCCGACGACGGTGCCGCCGACCGCCGCGGGCATGCCGAGCTGCGAGCCGAAGAGCGCCCCCGCCGCCAGGTTCAGCAGCGGGCGCGGCACGAACGCCGCCGTGCACAGCCCGTACGCGCCCGCGAACAGCGGGATCGCCGCACCGACCGGCAGGTTCGAGGGCAGGCCCTCGGACAGCAGCCGCTGGGGTTCGTAGACCAGGACGCACACCCCGGCCGCGACCAGCAGCACGACGAGGAGCGACAGGCGGGTCCACGGCGCGAGGAGGAGGGGCATCCCGGGAGACTAACCGACACATATGGAGCACCGCCGTAATCTGCGCCTCATGCGGGGGAACGCCCGGCGGCGGGAGACGGTTCCCGCGGACCGCGGCGCGGGCGGAAATTCGCTCGACGGTCCGCGACCCGTACGACAGGATCGGGCTCATGAACCGGCAGGCCTTCCCCGCAGCGCCGTCCGCAGTCGCGGACGCGCCGAAGGCTGCCGTCCCGGCGTTCGCGGCGGCGGCCCCCGCCGCACTCGGCGGCGCACGAAGCTGACCCTTCCCGGATCGTCCGGCGGACCCCACAGGGGGAGGGTCGGATCGCTTCCGGGGTCCCGTTCCAGCTTCGAGCCACGGGAAAGAGATCATGGCCAAGACGGCCTTCGCGCGCACCAAGCCGCACCTCAACATCGGCACCATGGGTCACGTGGACCACGGCAAGACCACCCTCACCGCCGCCATCACCAAGGTCCTCGCCGAGCGCGGCGGCGCCTCCTTCGTGCCGTTCGACCGCATCGACCGCGCCCCCGAGGAGGCCCGGCGCGGCATCACCATCAACCTCACGCACGTCGAGTACGAGACCGACACCCGCCACTACGCCCACGTCGACATGCCCGGGCACGCCGACTACATCAAGAACATGGTCACGGGCGCCGCCCAACTCGACGGGGCCATCCTCGTCGTCTCCGCGCTCGACGGGGTCATGCCGCAGACCGCCGAGCACGTCCTGCTCGCCCGCCAGGTCGGCGTCGACCACATCGTCGTCGCCCTCAACAAGGCCGACGCCGGCGACCCGGAGCTGACCGACCTCGTCGAGCTGGAGGTCCGCGACCTGCTCACCGCCCACGGCTACGGCGGCGACACCGCCCCCGTCGTACGGGTCTCAGGACTCGGCGCGCTGGAGGGCGACCCGAGGTGGACCGGGGCGATCGAGGCGCTGCTGGACGCGGTGGACACGTACGTGCCGATGCCGGTGCGGTACACGGACGCGCCGTTCCTGCTGCCGGTGGAGAACGTCCTGACCATCACCGGGCGCGGCACCGTCGTCACCGGGGCCGTCGAGCGCGGCACCGTGCGCCTCGGCGACCGGGTGAGCCTGCTCGGCGGCGACGGCGAGGGCGCCGGGACCGTCGTCACCGGCCTGGAGACCTTCGGCAAGCCGATGGAGTCCGCCGAGGCCGGTGACAACGTCGCGCTGCTGCTGCGCGGGGTCCCCCGTGACGGGGTGCGCCGCGGGCACGTGGTGGCCGCGCCCGGCAGCGTCGCGCCGAGCCGCCGCTTCACCGCGCGGGTCTACGTCCTCTCGGCGAAGGAGGGCGGGCGGAGCACGGCCCTGGCCTCCGGCTACCGCCCGCAGTTCTACATCCGCACCGCCGACGTCGTCGGCGACGTCGACCTCGGCGAGGTCGGGGTGGCCCGGCCCGGGGAGACGGTCGAGATGACCGTCGAGCTCGGGCGCGACGTCCCCCTGGAGGCCGGGCTCGGCTTCGCGATCCGCGAGGGCGGCCGGACCGTGGGGGCGGGGACCGTGACCCGGGTCGGATAGGTCCCGTACAGCTCCCGCGGGGCACCCGTACAGACCCCGCATGTGGTGGCGGCAGTCCCGCTGCGTCAGACTGCCGTCACCACAGGGGTGTGCCCACGGGCGGAACGAGGGGGCGGCGATGAGCGGCGGCGAGACGGCACTGGTGCTGGGCGGCGGGGGACTGACCGGCATCGGGTGGGAGAGCGGGATCCTCTACGGGCTCGCCCGCGCGGGCGTGGACCTGTCCGGCGCGGACCTCGTCGTCGGCACCTCCGCCGGCTCCGTGGTCGGCGCCCAGCTCACCTCCGGGCTGCTCGGCCCGCGCGAACTCTACGAACGCCAGCTCGGCGATCCGGCGGGCGAGACCGTCGCCCGCTTCGGCCCGGGGCTGCTCACCCGCTACGCCATGGCCATGGCCCGTTCCCGGGACGCCGCGGGCTACCGCCGGCGGATCGGCGCGATGGCCCTGGCCTGCGACACCGAGGCCGACGAGGCCGAACGCCGGGAGGTGCTGGGCCGTCGGCTCGTCTCGCACCGGTGGCCCGACCGGCGGCTCGTCGTCACGGCCGTGGACGCGCACAGCGGCGAGCTCGTGGCCTTCGACCGGCACAGCGGGGCCGGCCTCGTCGACGCGGTCGCGGCGAGCTGCGCCGTGCCCGGCGTGTGGCCCCCGGTCACGGTGGACGGCCGTCGCTTCATCGACGGCGGCGTCCGCTCGCCGGCCAACGCCGACGTGGCCTCCGGCTACCGGCGCGTGGTGATCCTCGCCCCGATGGCGCTCGGGGCCTCGATGATCCCCTCGGCGTCCGCGCAGGCGGAGCGGCTGCGGGCGGAGGGCGCGCGGGTCCTGCTGATCACGCCCGGCCCGCAGGCCCGCAAGGCGTTCGGCCGCAACGTGCTCGACCCCGCCCGCCGGGACCCGGCGGCCCGCGCGGGACTGGCCCAGTCCGAACTGCACGTGGCCGAGGCGCGGCGGGTCTGGGCGGCCTGAGCGGCCCGGACGGCGCCCGACAATGGTGGGGTGAGCGACGAACAGATCCCGGTGATCCGGGACGTGGACCAGGGCACCGCCAAGCTGATGCCGGACGTGGACCGGGAGCGGGCCTGGCTGCTGACCGTGGACGGGGCCCCGCAGTCGTACGTGGACCTCGACGAGCCGGAGCACCTGGAGTTCGAGTACGTACGCCGCCTCGCGTACGTCCTCGACGCCGCGGCCGAGCCGGGCGCCGCCCTGGACCTGCTGCACCTGGGCGGGGGCGCGCTGACCCTGCCGCGCTACGCCGCCGTGACCCGGCCGGGGTCGCGTCAGACGGTGGTGGAGTTCGACGGGCCGCTCGTGGAGCTGGTGGCGGAGCACCTGCCGCTGCCGGCCGGGGCGGACGTGACGGTGTGCGCCGCCGACGCCCGACAGTGGCTGGAGGCGGCGCCGCCGGCGAGCGCCGACGTGCTGGTGGCCGACGTGTTCGGGGGATCGCGGGTGCCGGCCCCGCTGACCTCCGTCGAGTACGCGCGGCAGGTCGCGCGGGTGCTGCGGCCCGGCGGGCTGTACGCGGCGAACCTGGCCGACGGGGCGCCCTTCGCCTTCCTCAGGGCCCAGCTGGCCAACTTCGCGGCCGTCTTCCCGGAGCTGGCGCTCATCGCCGAGCCCGGGGTGCTGCGCGGCCGGCGCTTCGGCAACGCGGTGCTGCTGGCCTCCCGCGCCCCGCTGCCGTTGGCCGGCCCGGCCCGGCGGTGCGCCGCCGACGCGTTCCCGGCGCGGGTGGAGTCGGGGCAGGCGCTGGCCCGGTTCATGCGGGGCGCCGCGCCGGTGGCGGACGCGGACGCGGTGGCCTCGCCGCCGCCGCCCGAGGGGGCGTTCAGCCTGGGCTGACGCCCCGGGGGCGGCGGCCCCGTCCGTCGGCGCGCGGTGGGTCAGAGCGCGGCGCGGTCGGGGGTGGAGTGGTCGGGGGTGGCGGCCGCCTTGGGGGAGCCGGCCACCGGGAGGTGGGGCCTGCGCGTCATGCGGCGTACGTCCGGGACGAACAGCACCGCGGCGGTGCCGAGGAGCACGACGACGGCGCAGCCCCACAGGGCGGTGGACCGGCCGAAGGCGGCCTCGGCCGGACCGGCCAGGGCGGTGGCCACCGGCAGCATGGACACCGAGCCGAACCAGTCGTAGGCGGAGACGCGGGAGAACTTGTCCTCCGGGATCTCCTGGTGCATGGTGCTCATCCAGTTGACGCCGAACACCTCGATCGCGGTGCCGCTGACGAACATGACCACGCACAGCCCCCACGCGGGCAGCGGTACCGCCAGCGCCGCCGACGGCAGCGCGAGCGGGAAGACGCACAGGGTGCCGACCAGCAGCAGGCGGCGCGGCTTCCACGTCATCATCAGCACGGCGCCGGCGATGGTGCCCACCCCGAAGCAGGCCAGGGCCACGCCCCAGGGGGCTGGCCCGCCCAGGTGCTCGCGGGCCACGAGGGGACCGTAGACCGCCTCCGCGGCGCCGACCACGGCGACGACGACGGAGAACTGGAGCACGATGCTCCACAGCCAGGGGCGGGTCCGGAACTCCACCCAGCCCTCGCGCAGGTCGGCGAGCAGCCCGCCGCCGGGAGCGCGGTCGGGGACCTCCTCGATCTTCAGGAAGGCGCGCAGACCGCCCGCGACCGCGAAGGCGAGGGCGTCCACGGCCAAAACCCAGCCGGGCCCCATCGCGGCGATCATCGCGCCGCCGAGCGCCGCGCCGCCGACGCCGGCGCTGCTCATGGCCATGCGGAAGAGCGCGAAGGCCCGGTTGGAGTGCTCGCCCGAGACGGTGGAGAGGAGCATTCCCTCGGCGGCCGGGCTGAAGAAGGCGGTGCCCGTGCCGCACAGCGCGGTGAGCAGCATCATCTGCCACAGCTGTGGGTCGCCGGTCAGGACGAGGACGGCGAAGACGGCCTGGGAGACGCAGTTGAGGGCGTTGGCCGCGACCATCACGTGGTGGCGGGGGAGCCGGTCGGCGAGCGCGCCGCCGATGAGGAGGAAGAGGACGAGGGGCAGCGTACGGGCCGCCGCGACGAGGCCGACGTCCCCGCTGCTGCCGCCGGCGTCGAGCACGGCGAAGGCGGAGGCGATGAGCGCTCCGTGGCTGCCGAGTTGCGTGACCACGGCGGCGCCCGTCAGCAGCGTGTAGTTGCGGCCGGCCCACGCGGGCCGGTGGCGGCGCGCGCCGGGGGACGGGACGACGGGGGGAGTGCTCACCCACGGACTATCCCCGCCCCGGGCCGAGAATCAAAACCGATTGTCGGCCCGGGTGCGGCGAAGGGCGCCCGCGGCGGGGCGGAGTCCGGAAGGACCGGCGGGAGGACTAGGAGGTCAGCCGGATCGAGCTGAGGACCTTGTCGTAGACGTCGGCCTGGACCTCTTCCTTGACGCCGGCCGCGGTGATCAGGGTGAAGCTGGCGAAGTCACCGACGGCGTTCTTGAAGCCGAAGCCGATCGCCTTCCCGTCGGTGTTGCACTTGGTCTCCTTCTTCACGTTCGCGGCGGTCGCGATCACCGTGTGGCCCTTGAGGCCGGAGGAGGTCGTGTACTCCTTGGGGTCGGTCACCTTGACCGTGCCCTTCGGTTCCTTCTGCGCGAAGCCGGCCCAGACCCAGCTGCCGGTGTTGTCGGTCGCGAGCTGGGCGGTGTCCTTGGCCCCCTGGCCGCCCTTGATGCCGGTGTCGGCGAGGGAGAACTTCTCCAGGTCGCCGTCCTTGTCCTTGTCGACCGAGCACCACTCGCTCTTGAGGGTGGCCGTGCCGGACATGGTGATGACGGGGGAGCCGTCGCCCTTGACCTCGTCCTCGAAGAAGAGGGAGACGCCGGAGTCGTTGACGTTCCACTCGGGAGGTACGTCGTAGGCCGCGCCGTACTTGGTGTTGATGACCACCTTCCAGCCCGGGATCACGGGCTTGGGGGCCTCGCCCGAGCGCGGGTTGCCGCTCGGGGCGGCGGGCGCGGGTGCGGCGGGGGCGACGGGGGCGGAGGCCGGAGGCTTGTCGTCGGCCTGGTTGCCCGCGTCGTCGTCCCGGGTGAGGACGAAGGCGGCGGTGACGGCCGCCGTCACGACGACGGCGGAGGCGGCGACGATGGCCACCGTCTTCGTCGCGTACGGGCTCCGGCCGGCCCGGGCCTGTGCGGGCGGCTGGGCCTGCCCCCACGGCTGCACCGGCGGCGGTGTCTGATAGCCGGCCTGCGGGTACCCGTAGCCGGGCTGCTGCTGTCCGAATCCCGCTTGCGGCTGTTGCTGGTAGGGGTTCGGCGTCCCCGGCTGCTGCTGGTACGGGTTCTGATGCGCGTCCTGGGGGTTCTGCTCGCCCCCGGGCGGCTGCTGCTGTCCTGGCCACATGGCCGGTAACGATAGTGGGAGCGGGGCGGGGCGGCCACGACCACCCCCCGGCCGAGGTCTGGCCAAGGCCATCTACTCGTGGGTAACATCGCGTTCCATGAGCGCAGAACAGATGAACGTGGGCGAACTGCTCGCCCAGACCGTCCCGATGGCCCGCACCCTGAACCTCGAGTTCCTGGAGACGACCCCGGAGCGCGCCGTCGTCCGGCTGCCGGACCAGCCCGACTTCCACAACCACGTCGGCGGCCCGCACGCCGGGGCCATGTTCACCCTCGCCGAGTCCGCCAGCGGCGCCATCGTCCTGGCCGCCTTCGGCGACCAGCTCTCGCGCGCCGTCCCGCTCGCCGTCAAGGCCGAGATCGGCTACAAGAAGCTCGCCAAGGGCGTCGTCACCGCCACCGCCACCCTCGGCCGCCCCGCCGCCGACGTCGTCGCCGAACTCGACGCGGGCGGTCGCCCCGAGTTCCCCGTCACCATCGCCATCCAGCGCGAGGACGAGGCCGTGACGGGCGAGATGGTCGTCGTCTGGACCCTGCGGCCCAACGCGTAGTCCCCCCGGGCCCCGTCGCGCCCGCCCCGGGCGGTGCCCGCGCGGTGCCCGCGCCGGGCGGGCGGGCGCGGCGCGAGACCCGGCGCGGTACCCCGGGTGGCGCCCCACACGGCGCGCGCCCGGGGCCGTGGGGGCGGGCGCCCCGGGGCCCGCGGGGAACTCCGGGCGGCCTCCGGGCACGCGCCGCGGCCGCCGCAGGGCTGAACCTGGCGCGCCCGAGGGCGCGCCCCCCGGGCCGCGGCGCTCCCGCGGAGCACAGTGGACGGGGGAGCGGTCCGGCGCGGGGCCGCTCCCGTCGACCCACGCCGCCGCAGGGAGCCCCCATGAGCGAGGCCGTGTCCCGACGCTCCACGATCCGGTGGCTGAGCCGGCTCGGCGGCCTCGGAGCCCTCGCCGGCGCGACCGCCGCCTCGCTCCTGGCGACGACGGGCTGCGCGCCGCCCGTACCGCCCACCGTCCGACGTACGGGCGCGCCCTCCCCGGCCGCCGCCCCGCGCCCCGCCGCCACCGGCCGCATCGACACCCTCCTGGCCCGCCTCACCCTCGACGAGAAGACCGCCCTCCTGCACGGCGCCCCCGATCCCGCGCCGCGCGGCCGGGGCGGATACCTACCCGGCGTCCCCCGCCTGGGCATCCCGGCCCTGCGCGTCGCCGACGGCCCCGCCGGCGTACGCGTGGACCGGCCCGCCACCGTGCTGCCCGCACCCCTGCTCCTGGCCTGCGCCTTCGACCCCGCGCTGGCACGCGAGTACGGCCGGGTCCTCGGCCGCGAGGGCCGCGCCCTCGGCCAGGACGTCCTGCTCGCACCGGTGGCCGACCTCGCCCGGAGCCCGTACGCCGGCCGCGCGTCGGAGACCTTCGGCGAGGACCCCCGGCTCACCGCGGACCTCGTCGCCGCCGTGGTGCGCGGCATCCAGGACGAGGGCCTGATCTCCGCCGTCGGGCACTTCGCCCTCGGAGGCCGGGCGCCGGGCCGGGCCGCCCTCGACGTGAGCGTCTCCGACCGGGCCCTCCACGAGACCGAACTGCGCGGCTTCGAGGCCGCCGTGACCGCGGGCGCGGGCGTCGTCGTCGGCTCCGGCAACAGGCTCGACGGCACCTACGCCTGCGAGGACCGTGCCCTCCTCGACGAAGTGCTGCGCGGCCGGTGGGGCTTCGACGGCTGGGTGATGTCCGACCGGGACGCCACCCACAGCACCGTCGCCGCGATCGCCGCCGGCCTCGACGTGGAGATGCCCGGCGGCACCCACTACGGCGCCCCGCTGCGCGCGGCCGTCCGCGCCGGCTCCGTGTCCCCCGCCACCCTGGACCTCGCCGTACGCCGGATCCTGACCACCCTCGACCGCTTCGGGCTGCTCTCCCCCAGGCCGCCGGCCCGCCCCGCGCCCGAACCCGGCGCCGGGGCCCGCCTCGCCCGCCAGGTCGCCGTCGCCGGAGCCGTCCTGCTGCACAACGTCCGCGCCACCCTGCCGCTGACCGGAGCCGAGGCCCGCTCCGTCGCGGTGATCGGGCCCGCCGCCCTCCACGAGGGCGCGGCCGGAGCGGGCGCGGCCTCGCCCCTGTCCGAGATCCGGCGGCGGGTCGGCGCCGCCGGGGAGGTCCGCCACGCCGTCGGCGAGGACGTCCACGGCAGGCCCCTCCCGCCGGGCCTGCTCACCCCGCCCGTCGAGACGGCGGAGCGGAAGGTGGACGCGGGCCGAGACTGGAACTACGCGGGCACCTTCACCCTCGCCGCCGCCGACGAGTGGACCCTGCTCGTCCACCACACCGGAGCGCGACCGTCCGTACGCCTCGACGGGCAGGAGCTGTTCCCCGCCGCCCCGGCCGCGGGGGCGGCCCCCGGCGGTGGTCTCCTCGACCGCGCCCCCGACGGGATGCGCGTCTCCCGCCGCACCCTCGCCCTGACGGCCGGCGCCCACCGGATCACCGTCTCCGCGCGCGGCGGGAGCGCCGGGCAGCGGCTGCGACTGCGGCACATCACCGGCGCGAGCCGCGCCGCCGACCGCGCCGACGCCGTCGCCGTCGCCGAGGCGGCACGCTCCGTGGTCCTGTTCGCCCACGAGGACCCCGGCGACGGCGGCGAACGCGCCACCCTGGGGCTGCCCGGCGGGCAGGCGGCGCTCATCGAGGCCGTCACCGCCGTCAACCCCCGCACCACGGTCGTGCTCAACACCCCGTCCAGTACGACCATGCCCTGGCTCGCGGGCACCGGGGCCGTGTTGCAGATGTACCACCCGGGCCAGGAGGGCGCGGGCGCGACCGCGGACCTCCTCTTCGGGGACGCGGACCCGGGCGGCCGGCTCGCGCAGACCTACCCGGCCGACGAACGGGCCCGCCCGACGGGCGCCGACCCGCGGCGCCGGCCCGCGACCGGTGTGCGCCGGGAGTACGCCGAGGGCGTGCACGTGGGCCACCGTTGGTACGACGCGCGGGGGGTGGCGCCGCTGTTCCCCTTCGGACACGGGCTCTCGTACACGACCTGGGCCTACGGGGAGCTCGACGTGGGCGCCCGACGCGGCGGGCTGCGGGTGGAGTTCACCGTTCGCAACACCGGCCGCCGCAAAGGCGTCGAGGTGGCGCAGGTCTACCTGGGCCCCTCCCCGGACCTGGCCCTGGAGCAGCCGGTGCGCGTCCTGGTGGGCTACCGGCGGCTCACCCTGGAGCCGGGAAGCGAGCAGCGGGTCACCGTGGACGTGGACGCGCGGGCGCTGTCGTGTTGGGACGCGGAGCGACAGGCCTGGGTGCCGGGTTCAGGCCGTCGCGAAGTGTTCGTCGGTCGTTCCTCGCGCGAACTGCCCCTGCGGGCAAAGACTGTGGTGAGGAGCGGCTGAGGAGCGGATAGGCTGCCCGTTCGGCGTGTCACGGGGGCGCGCCGGGTGACGACTCGGGAGGACGTACCGGTGCACATCCAGGAATGGCTGGAGACGATTCCGGCGATCAGTGTCTACCTCCTGGTGGGGGTGGTCATCGGACTGGAGAGCCTCGGCATCCCGCTGCCGGGCGAGATCATCCTGGTCAGCTCGGCGCTGCTGGCCTCGCAGCACGGGGACATCGACCCGGTGGTCCTCGGCCTGTGCGCGATCGCGGGTGCGATCATCGGCGACTCCATCGGCTACGCGATCGGCCGGCGCGGCGGCAAGCCGCTGTTGGAGAAGCTCGGGCGGCGCTTCCCGAAGCACTTCGGGCCCGACCAGGTGGCGCTCGCGGAGCGTTCCTTCGACAAGTGGGGCATGTGGGCCGTCTTCTTCGGCCGATTCGTGGCCCTGCTGCGGATCTTCGCCGGGCCGCTGGCGGGCGTGCTGCGCATGCCGTACTGGCGGTTCCTGGTCGCGAACGTGTTCGGCGGGATCCTGTGGGCCGGCGGCACCACCGCCGTCATCTACTCGGTCGGCGTCGTCGCGGAGCCGTGGCTGAAGCGGTTCTCGTGGCTGGCCCTCGTGGTGGCCCTGCTGATCGGCCTCACGGTCACGCTCGTCCTGCGCAGCCGGATGAAGAAGGCGGCGGCGGCCGCCCGCGAGGCCGCCGCGCCGGTCGCCGAGCCGGTGGCCGTCGCGGACTGACGCGTTCGCGGAGCGACCCGGCCGCGGCACCCGTTCGCGGACCGGACGGGGCACGGATCGGCCGGGGGTACGGATCGGACGGGGCGCCGCGCGCCCCGGTGACGGGCCGGTGTCGGCCGGGGCACGCGCCCCGGCCGACACCGGCCCGTCCCGTCTCAGCCCTGCGGGGTCACCGATGCCCGGTGCTGCTTCGCCAGCTCGTTGTACATCGCGGCGTTCAGCTTGATCCCCTCGCGCTCCTCGTCGGTGAGCGGGCGCCGGACCTTCGCCGGTACCCCGGCGACCAGGGAACCGGGCGGGACCACCATGCCCTGCGGCACCAGGGCCTGGGCGGCGACCAGCGAACCGGCCCCGATCACCGCGCCGTTCAGCACCGTCGCGCCCATTCCGATCAGGCAGTCGTCCTCGACGGTGCACCCGTGCACGACGGCGTTGTGACCGATGGACACCCGCTCGCCGATGGACACGGGGAACCCGGGGTCGACGTGGAGCGTGCAGTTGTCCTGCACGTTGCTGTCGGCGCCGAGGACGATCGGGCCGCAGTCCGCCCGCAGCACGGCCGAGTACCAGACGCTCGCGCCGGCGCCGAGCGTGACGTCGCCGACCACGACCGAGGTGGGAGCGGTGAAGGCCGTCGGGTCCACCGACGGGTGCCGGTCGCCGACGGCCGCGACGAGGGCCTGGCCGTGGTTCGCCTGTGGGGTCATGCTCTTGCCTCTTCTTCCGTGCTCGCTGGAGCGGCCCCCCTGACCGGCGGGGCCGCGGTTTTCCGGTCTGCCGCGCTACCGGCACCGTAGGGCACGCCCCGGCGGACGGTCGTGATGGGGTGAAGATCACAGGAACGGGTTCCGGACGCCCGGCGCGCGGCCCACTACCGTGGCCGGGTGCCGAAGAAGCAGAACACGTTCTCATCCCTGGCGGACCTGCCGGGTCGGGCCGCGAGCCGCGTGGCGCACGCCGGCTGGCGCTGGATGCAGCGCGCCGGGGCGGTCACCGCGCGGACCCCCGGGCGCCTGCGCTTCGGCGCGATCGGCGCCGGGACGCGGTTGGCCTTTCCCCAGGGCACCGTCTTCGGGGAGCGGTGGATCCGGCTCGGCGAGCACTGCATCATCGCCGAGCAGGTCACCCTGACCGCCGGGATGATGCCCGACCTCGATCTCGGCCCGGATCCCGTGCTGGTGCTGGGCAACGGCGTCGTCCTGGGCCGGGGCAGCCACGTCATCGCCGACACCCGGATCACCATCGGCGACGACACCTTCTGTGGTCCGGGGGTCTACATCACCTCCACGAACCACAGCTACGACGACCCGAACGAGCCCGTGGGCCGACAGTGGCCCCGCAGCGCGCCGGTGGAGATCGGCCCCGGCTGCTGGCTGGGCACCGGCGCGGTGATCCTCCCGGGGGCCCGGCTGGGCCGCAACGTGGTGGTGGCCGCGGGGTCCGTCGTACGGGGCGAGGTGCCCGACCGCGCGGTGGTGGCGGGGGCGCCCGCCCGGGTCGTGCGCCGCTGGGAGCCGGAGACCGGCTGGGTTCCCCCGCTGCGGACCCCGGCGCCGGTGCCGATCCCCGACGGGCTCACGTCGGAGCAGCTGCGGGGACTGGCGCTGTTGGCGGAGGCCGAGCAGAGCGGGGTCTGATCAGCCCGCGGCGAGCAGGACCGTACCGGCCAGGGCGAGCCCCGCGCCGGCGGCCTGGACCGTGCGCAGCCGTTCCTTGAGCACGGCGAACGCGGCCAGCGCGGTGATCACCGGGTAGAGCGAGGAGAGGACGGCGGCCACCGTCACGGGTCCGTTCTGCGCGGCCAGGGAGTAGCTGCCGTTCGCCGCCACGTCCGCGAGGCCGACGAAGGCCAGCGCGGGCAGCATGCTCCACAGCACCCGGGGGCCGACGCCCTCGGGCAGGGCCGGGACCCCGCGCCGGACCTGCGCCCACAGGGCCGCGCCGCCCACCGCGACGTTGGTGACCCGCTGGACGAACAGGGCCAGGAAGAGCCCGGTCAGGGTTTCGGAGGCCTCCGCGATCAGGGCCATGACCGCGCCGAAGCCGAAGGCCGCGACGAGGGTGAGGACGACCGCCTGCCGCTGTACGGGCGCTCCGCGCAGCTCGGGGCCGCCCGCGAGGACGATGCCGGCGAGGGCCACCGCGATGCCCGCGAACTGCCCGAGTCCGGGACGCTCGCCCAGGGCCAGCCCGATCCCGACCGGGACCACCACTCCGACGGACCCGAGCGGGGAGACCACGCCCATCGGGCCCAGGGCCAGGGCCTTGTAGAAGGCGAGCATGGCGGCCGGTCCGACCAGGCCCGCGGCGACGGCGAACCACAGCTGCGGACCGGTCTCGTGCCAGGCGCCCGTGCCGAGCACGAGCGCGCCGAGGACGACCACGGCGACGAGCTGCGAGACCACGACCACCGTGAGCGCCGGTATGCGGCGGGTCAGGAGGCCGCCGCCGAAGTCGGCGAGGCCCCACAGGACGGCTGTGGCCAGGGCGAAGAGGGCGGTCATGACAGGGGCCTCGCAGTACAGTGTGATGAACGGTGCGGTGCAGCGTGTAGTACAGCGCAGGTTAGTTCAGTCTATTGAACTCTGTCATTCAAAATATTGGACGACTTCGGAATTTTGGGCGGAACGGTGTCGGATCTCGAACAGCTCACCCAGGCGCTCGCCCGCAACCTCAAGCGGTGGCGGGGGGAACGCGGATTCACCCTGGACGCGCTGGCGGCCCGCGCGGGGGTCAGTCGCGGCATGATCATCCAGATCGAGCAGGCCCGTACGAACCCCAGCGTGGGCACCACGGTCAAGCTGGCGGACGCGCTCGGCGTCAGCATCACCACCCTCCTCGACCACGACCGCGCACCCGAGGTGCGCGTGGTGCGGCCGGGAGAGGGGGTGCGGATGTGGTCCAGTGGAGCGGGGAGCCGGGCGGACATGCTCCTGGGCGACGACCGGCGCGGGCCGGTGGAGATGTGGATCTACCGCCTGGAGGCCGGTGACGGCACGGCCTCGGACCCGCACCCGTCGGGGACCTTCGAGATGCTGCACGTCACGGCGGGGGAGCTGACGTTGGTGATCGCCGACGAGCGTCACGTCGTCCCCGCCGGCGGCGCGGTCTCGTTCGAGGCGAACGTGCCCCACGCCTACCGCAACGAGGGGACCGAACCGATGGAGATGACCATGGCGGTGTCCATCCCGCCGGTCACCGGGGTGGCCGCGCCCCACTGACGCCGCGACCCCGCCGCGGCCCGCCGCCCCTCACGGGGGCGCGGCGGGGCCGCGGCGGGCCGGCGTGAGGCGGGCCCGGGGCGGGGCGTCGTCAGAGGGCGGGGATCTCGATGGCGGGGCAGCGGTCCATGACCATGTCCAGCCCGGCGTCGCGGGTGCGCGCGAAGGCGGCCTCGTCGATCACGTCCAGCTGGAACCACACGGCCTCCGCCCCCACCGCGACCGCCTCGTCCGCGACCGCGCCGGCCAGCGCGCTGTTCACGAACACGTCCACCACGTCCACCTTGAACGGGATCTCCGCGAGCGAGGCGTAGCCGGGCTCGCCGTGGACCGTCTCGGCCTTCGGGTGGACCGGGACCACGCGCTTGCCGTAGCGCTGGAGCACGCGGGCCACCCCGTGGGCCGCCCGGTCCTCGTTGTTGGACAGGCCCACCACGGCCCACGTGTCGCCGAGTTCGGTGAGGATCCTGCGGATGGTTGCCGGGTCGCCGTACACGGGCGCCGCCTCCTGATGCCGTTCCGATGCCGTTGACCACCGGCGCGCCGGCGCGGCCTCGTCGCGGTCGCGTCGTCGTTCCGTCGTGGTGCTCGGCCGGTACAACCGGGCACACACCCGTCCGATTCCCGTCGGCACGGCCCGTAGGGTGGACGGGTGAAGGCAGACCAGTACGTGACGGTGGCCCGCGAGGGCGTGCACGAGTCGGAGATCAACCGCTCGCGCTTCCTGTGTTCCCTCGCGCCCGCCGCGACCGAGCGGGAGGCGCAGGAGTTCATCGCGCGCGTCCGCAAGGAACACCCCACCGCCTCGCACAACTGCTACGCCTACGTGATCGGCGCCGACGCCTCCGTCCAGAAGGCCAGTGACGACGGCGAGCCCGGCGGCACCGCCGGCGTCCCGATGCTCCAGATGCTGACCCGGCGCGACATCCGCTACGCGGTCGCCGTCGTCACCCGCTACTACGGCGGCGTGAAGCTCGGCGCCGGCGGACTCATCCGGGCCTACGGCGGAGTCGTCGGGGAGGCCCTCGACGTCCTCGGGACCGTCACCCGCCACCGCTACCGGCTCGCCACCGTCACCGTCGACCACCAGCGCGCCGGCAAGACGCAGAACGACCTGCGCGCCACCGGCCGCGCCGTCCTGGACGTGCGCTACGGCGAGGCCGTCGCCATCGAGATCGGGCTTCCCGAGGCGGACGTCGAGGCCTTCCGGGCCTGGCTGGCCGACGTCACCGCGGGGACGGCGACCTTCGAGCTCGGTGGCGAGGCCTACGGCGACGGCTGAGCACCGGGGTCCAGGGCCTGTCGTCGAACTCCCGCCTGCCCGCCGGGCGACTACAGGCCCTGGCCCCCGCTCCCGCCCGGGCGGGACCCGGGCCATGGCCGGGGCGCCGGGGACCGGCCGCGAAGGGGTTAGCCTGGAGGGTCGGTGCGGGGTCGCGCGCGGGTTCGCGCGCGGGGGTCGAGAAGGAGAACGGGCGTGCGGGTCGGAGCGGTCGAGTGAAGTTCCTGCACACCTCCGACTGGCACCTGGGCCGCTCCTTCCACCGCGTGAACCTGCTCACCGCCCAGGCCGCCTTCGTCGACCACCTCGTCGAGACCGTCCGCGAGCACGAGGTCGACGCCGTCCTCGTCGCCGGTGACGTCTACGACCGCGCCGTGCCGCCGCTGCCCGCCGTCGACCTCTTCGACCGGGCCCTGCACCGCCTCGCCGAAATCGGCGTGCCCACCGTGATGATCTCCGGGAACCACGACTCGGCCCGCCGCCTCGGCGTCGGCGCCGGGCTGATCGGCCGGGCCGGCATCCACCTCAGGACCGATCCCGCGGGCTGCGCCGACCCCGTGGTGCTGGCCGACGTACACGGCGACGTCGCCCTGTACGGGCTGCCGTACCTGGAACCGGCCCTGGTCAAGGAGGAGTTCGCCGCGCCGGGGGTCAGCCACGAGGCCGTGCTGGGCGCGGCCATGGACCGGATCCGGGCCGACCTCGCCGGCCGGGCCCCCGGCACCCGTTCCGTGGTCCTCGCGCACGCCTTCGTCACCGGCGGACAGGCGAGCGACAGCGAACGCGACATCGCCGTCGGCGGGGTCGAGGCCGTGCCCGCCGCCGTCTTCGACGGGGTCGACTACGCCGCCCTCGGCCACCTCCACGGCTGCCAGACGATCAACGAACGGGTGCGCTACTCGGGTTCCCCGCTCGCCTACTCCTTCTCCGAGGCCGACCACCGCAAGACCATGTGGCTCGTCGACCTCGGCCCCGCCGGCGAGGTCACCGCCGAACGGATCGACACCCCCGTCCCGCGCCCCCTCGCCCGCCTGCGCGGACGCCTGGAGGAGCTCCTCGACGACCCCGCGCTCGCGGGCCGGGAGGACAGCTGGATCGAGGCCACCCTCACCGACACGGTCCGCCCCCAGGACCCGATGGCCCGCCTCACCACCCGCTTCCCCCACACCCTCAGCCTCGCCTTCGACCCCGAGGGACGAGTCCAGGACGGCCCCGCCTCCTACGCCCGGCGCCTCAGGGGCCGCAGCGACCAGGAGATCGCCGAGGACTTCGTCGCCCACGTGCGCGGGGGCGGCCCCGCCGACGAAGCCGAGCGCGCGGTGCTGCGCGGAGCCTTCGACGAGGTGCGCGTCCAGGGCGCGCGCGAGGACAGCGGCCGGGAAGGCGACCGATGAGGCTGCACCGGCTGGAGGTCACCGCCTTCGGGCCCTTCGCCCGACCCCAGACGATCGACTTCGACGCCCTCTCCGGCGCCGGGATCTTCCTGCTGCACGGCCCCACCGGCGCCGGCAAGACCTCCGTCCTCGACGCCGTTTGCTACGCCCTCTACGGCTCCGTCCCCGGCTCCCGCCAGTCGCCCGGCACCAGCCTGCGCAGCGACCACGCCGCCCCGGACACCCCGACCGAGGTCACCCTCGAACTCACCGCCGGCGGCCGCCGCCTGGAGATCACCCGGCGCCCCGAGCAGGACCGGCCCAAGAAGCGCGGCACCGGCACCACCAAGGACAAGCCGCAGAGCCTGCTCCGCGAGCGCACCGCCGACGGCTGGACCGGGCTCAGCCGCTCCCACCAGGAGATCGGCGAGGAGGTCGAACAGCTCCTCGGCATGAGCCGGGAACAGTTCTGCCAGGTGGTGCTGCTGCCGCAGGGCGAGTTCGCGCAGTTCCTGCGCGCCGGCGCGGAAGCCCGCGGCCGACTCCTCGGGCGGCTCTTCGACACCCGCCGCTTCGCCGCCGTCGAGTCCCTCCTCGCCGACCGCCGCCGCGCCGCCGAGGCCAAGGTGCGCGCCGGCGACGAGAAGGTGCTCGCCGCAGCCCAGCGCCTGGCCCAGGCCGCCGGCGACAGCCCCGACCTGCGGGCCTGGCCGCTGCCCGACCGGCAGCCCGGTGAACCCGGCCTCGCCGAGGCCGTCCGCGCCTGGGCGGCCGTCGCCCGCTGCTGGTCCCGGGAACGGCTCGTCGTCGCCGAGTACGCGCTCGCCGCGGCGGAGGGGCGCCACGTCGCCGCCCGGCGGGCCGCCGACGAGGAGCGGGAACTCGACCGCCTCCAGCACCGGCACGCCGAGACCACCCGCCGGGCCGCCCTCCTCGACGGGGCCGCGCCGGACCGCGCACGCGTACGGGACCTCCTGGACCGGGCCCGCCGGGGCGCCCTCGTGGCCCCCGCCCTCGAACTGCGCGGAGCCGCGGCCGCCGCCCACCTCACCGCCGCGCACGCCGAGGGCGTGGCCCGCTCCGAGCTGCCCCCGCCCCTCGCCGGCGCGGGGGTCGAGCAACTGGCGGCCGTGGAACAGCGGCTGCGCGAGGACCTCGGCGCGGTCGGCGCCGCCCGGCGGGCCGAACTGCGCAGCGCCGAGATCGGCCGCGAGCGCGCCACGCTGGACCGGGAGTCCCGCGACGCCGAGGAACAGCGCCAGGAGTCCGCCGAGTGGCTCGCCCGCTGGGAGGCCACCAGGACGGAACTCCAGGAACGGGTCGACGCCGCCCAGCAGGCCCTCACCCTGGCCGAGCAGCTCGCCGGCCGGCTGGAGCCCGTCCGGATGCAGCTCACCGCGTCCCTGCGCCGCGACGCGCTCGCCGCCGACGCGACCGCCGCCGACGGCGAACTGCTGCGCGCGCGCGAGGAGTCCGCCGGCGCCCGGGAGCGCTGGCTGGAGCTGAAGGAGGCCCGGCTGCGCGGCATCGCCGCCGAACTGGCCGAGGCCCTGACCGCCGGCGAACCCTGCGCCGTGTGCGGATCGGCCGAGCACCCCGCCCCGGCCCGCCCCGCCGCCGGGCACGTCGACCGGGCCGCCGAGGACGCCGCCCACGCCCGCTTCGAGCAGGCCGAGGAGCGCCGGGCCGGCGTCGAGCGCCGACTCGCCGCCCTGCGGGAGGCCGAGGGGGAGGCCGCCTCCGCGGCGGGCGAAGCCGGCACCGAGGAACTGCGCGCCCTCACCGCGGACCTGAGCGGACGGCACGCCGCCGCCCACGCGTCCGCCGCCGGCCTGCACGCCGCCCGCGAGCGCCTCGCCCGCGCCGAACGCGAGCACGAGGCGCGCGGCTCCGACCGGCTCGACGCCGAACGCCGCGCCGCCGCCCGCGCCTCCCGCCGGGAGGCCCTCGACCGGGAGCAGGCCTCCCTGGAAGCCGAACTGGTCCTCGTACGGGGCGACTCGCCCAGCGTCGCGGCGCGCGCCCGCACCCTGGAGGACCGCATCCGCATGGTCACCGGGGCCGCCGGGGCGCTGCGCCGGGCCGAGACCACCGCCGCCCGCCTCAAGGAGGCCGACGGGCAGCTCGCCGACGCCGCCTTCAAGGCCGGCTTCGACTCCGTCGACGCCGCGGCCGAGGCCGTCCTGCCCGAGTACGAGCGCACCGGCCTGCAACACCGCCTCGACGCCTGGCAGGCCGAGGAGGCCACCCTCGCCGAGCGCCGCGCGGAAGCGGACACCGCCCGCGCGGCGGCCCTGCCCCCCGCCGACCCCCGCGCCGCCGAGGAGGACGAGGCCCGCGCCGCCGCCCGGCTGCGTGCCGCCGGCTCGACGGTCGACGCCGCCCGGCTGCGCCGCTTTGAACTGGACCGGCTCGCGCGGCAGATGGAGAGAGAACTGCGGGCCCTGGGCCCGCTGCGGGAGGCGTACGAGAGGGTGGCCCGGCTCGCCGGGCTCACCGCGGGCACCTCCGCCGACAACGAGCGCCGGATGCGCCTGGAGTCGTACGTCCTGGCCGCCCGGCTGGAGCAGGTCGCCGCCGCCGCGACGGTGCGGCTGCTGCGGATGTCCGGGGGCCGCTACACCCTCGTGCACTCCGACGCCCGCGCGGGCGGACGAGGCCGTTCCGGACTGGGCCTGCACGTCGTCGACGCCTGGACCGGCAGCGAGCGCGACACCGCCACCCTCTCCGGCGGCGAGACGTTCTTCGCCTCGCTCGCCCTGGCCCTCGGCCTGGCCGACGTGGTCACCGACGAGGCCGGCGGCATGCGCCTGGACACCCTCTTCATCGACGAGGGCTTCGGCAGCCTCGACGAACAGGCGCTGGACGAGGTGCTCGACGTACTGGACTCGCTGCGCGAACGCGACCGCAGCGTCGGCATCGTCAGCCACGTCGGAGACCTGCGCACCCGCGTCCAGGCCCAGCTGGAGATCGTCAAGCAGCGCGGCGGCTCGGTGGTGCGCCACCGCACGGCGGGGGTCACGGACTGATCGGACGCCGGGCCAGCGGGGACGAGTACACGATGCTGGTGGTCACCGGTCCGAGGCCCCCGATGCGGCCCGTGATCTCCTCCAGGTGGGACATGGAGCGGGCCGCCACCTTCAGCACGAAGCAGTCGTCGCCCGTCACGTGGTGCGCCTCCAGGATCTCGGGGGTCGCGTCGAGGAAGTCGTGGAAGGGCTTGTAGTTGCCGTGCGGGTAGCGCAGCCGCACCAGCGCGAGGATGGTCTTGCCCAGCTTCTCGTGGTCGACGACGGCGGTGTAGCCGGTGATGACCCCGGCCTCCTCCAGCCGGCGCACGCGTTCGGTGACGGCGCTCGCGGACATGGACACGCTCCGGGCCAGCTCGGTGAAGCTCGCGCGGCCGTCCTCCTGGAGGGCGGCGAGGATCCGCCAGTCGGTGGCATCCGGGGTGTAGGGGGAATATCCGCTCATGGGGCAAGGTCTAGCAGGGGAATCCCCGGGGTAACAAGCGGAAGGCCGGGGAAAGTGCCTTCCGTAAACGATCAACACTTCGTAGATTTCTGGCCATGACCACGACGCAGCCGCAGGCCACCGCCCCCACGACCGCCCCGACCACCTCCACGACGGCCTCCGCCTCCGCGACCGCCCCCGTCGTGAACCCCGTGCTCCGCGTCCCCCCGGCGAGCCCGGCCGCCGCCGCCGCGTACTTCGCGGCGAGCCTCGCCTTCCACGCGGACGTCTCCGACGTGGCCGCCGCCTTCAAGGCGCACCGCGAGCAGGGCGCCGAGCTGGGCTTCCAGCTGATCGACTCCCGCTCCACCCCGTCCTGGGACCAGGCCCACGTGCCCGGCGCGATCCACCTGCCGACGGCCCTGATCCCCGAACAGGCCGAGAAGCTCCTCGACAAGGACGTCCCCGTGGTGACGTACTGCTGGGGCCCCGGCTGCAACGGCGGCACGCGCTCCGCCCTCGCCCTGGCCGAACTGGGCTTCCAGGTCAAGGAGATGCTCGGCGGCATCGAGTACTGGATCCGCGAGGGCTTCGAGGTCGAGACCTGGCAGGGCGCGCAGCGCCGGACCGAGGCCGACCCGCTGACCGCCCCCACCGACTCGGACGACTGCGGCTGCTGAACCCCGCGCGCGCGTACGCGGGCACGGACGGGCCGGCCGCCCCCTCGCGGGAGCGGCCGGCCCTTCGGCGTGGTCGGCGTGGCGGGCCCCAGGGCCTGCGGGCCTGCGGGCTCAGAGCTTGGAGAGCTCGTCCACGAGGTCGTCCAGGCCCAGCGAGCCCTGCGACAGCGCGGCCATGTGCCACGCCTTCAGGTCGAAGGAGTCACCGTGCGCGGCGCGGGCGTTGTCCCGACCCAGCAGCCAGGCGCGCTCGCCCAGCTTGTACCCGATGGCCTGCCCCGGCATCGACAGGTAGCGGGTCAGCTCGCTCTCGACGAAGTCCCCCGGCCGCCCGCTGTGCAGCCCGAAGAACTCCTGCGCCAGGTCGACCGTCCAGCGCTCGCCCGGGTGGAAGGGGGAGTCCGCCGGGATCTCCAGCTCCAGGTGCATGCCGATGTCCACGATCACCCGGGCCGCGCGCATCATCTGGCAGTCGAGGTAGCCCAGCCGCTGCTCGGCGTCCTTGAGGTAGCCCAGCTCGTCCATCAGCCGCTCCGCGTACAGGGCCCAGCCCTCGACGTTCGCGCTGACCATGCCCACGCCCGCCTGGTAGCGGGACAGCCGGTCCGCCACGTGCGTCCACTGCGCGAGCTGGAGGTGGTGGCCCGGAACGCCCTCGTGGTACCAGGTGGAGACCAGGTCGTACACGGGGAAGCGGGTCAGGCCCATCGTCGGCAGCCAGGTCCGGCCGGGACGCGAGAAGTCCTCCGACGGGTTCGTGTAGTACGGGGCGGCCGCGCCGCCCGCCGGGGCGATCATCGACTCGACCCGCTTGACGCGCTCGGCGAGTTCGAAGTGGGTGCCGTCGAGGTTCTCGATGGCCTCGTCCATCAGGCCCTGGAGCCAGTCCCGGACCTCCTCGACGCCCTCGATGTGGGTGCCGTGCTCGTCCAGGTGGCGCAGCGCGTCCCACGGGTTCGGGTCGCCCGGCAGGATCTTGGCGGCCTCGGCCTTCATCTCCGCCAGCAGCCGGTGGTACTCGCTCCAGCCGTAGGCGTAGGCCTCGTCCAGGTCGAGGTCGGTGCCGTTGAAGTAGCGCGCCCAACGGGCGTAGCGGGCACGACCGACCGGGTCCGGGGCGTCCGCGACGGCCGGGGCGTACACGTCGCGCACCCAGTCGCGCAGGTCGACCACGGCCGCCGTGGCGCCGGCCGCCGCCGCGTCCAGCTCCGCGCGCAGCGACCGCGGGCCGCCGGCCGCGAACTCGTCGAAGAAGGCCGGGGTGTCGGCGTCCTCGCCCGCCCAGGTGGTGAGCTGCTCGATGAAGGTGGCGGTGGGGCGCGGGCTGCCGGGCAGGCCCCGCTCCAGTCCGAGCGCGAGGCTCTCGCGGTAGCCGGCGAGGGCGGCCGGTACGGCGCGCAGCCGCTCGGCGATCGCGGCCCAGTCCTCTTCGGTGTCGGCGGGGGTGAGGGTGAAGACCTCGCGGACGCTGTGCGCCGGGGAGTGGATGTTGCTGACCGCGCGCAGGTCCTCGTCGGCCTCGTACACGGCGATCTCGGCGCCCAGGCGCTCGCGCAGCAGTCGCGCGCAGCGGCGCTCGATCTCGGTGTCGGCGCCGGGCAGCGCCTCGGCGGCGTCCAGTCGGGCGAGGGTGGCGCGCCACAGGTCGGCGGCCGCCGCCCGACCGGCGGGGGAGAAGTCCGGCAGGCTGCGCGAGCTTTCGGCGACTCCGAGGTAGGTGCCGGTGATCGGGTCGAGGGCGACGAGATCGTCGACGTAGGCGTCGGCCACCTGGCGGGGCAGAAGGGCCGCTTCGGTGCTGTGGAGGGTCTCAGACATGCCGCCATCTTCGTATGCGGGACGCCCTCGCGTCATCACCATGGGATCTTCGTCTCCTGACGGTTCGGGGGGTCCGCGCGGGGGCGGACCCCCCGAAGGGCCGGGACGGACGGGGCGGGTTCGCGGCGGAGCGGTCCGGCGCGGGGCTCAGTGTCCCGGGCGCGGAGCGGTCCCGTACGCGGTCCGCTCGGCCGTGACCTCGTGGGACCGGGGCGGGCCGACGGGGGGCGCGTCCAGCCGGGCCGTGATCACCAGGGTGCCCTCCTCGATCTGGTAGTCGAGGGGCAGTCCCAGGCCGCGCATGGCCGCGACCATGCCGGTGTTCGACGCCCGGGTGACGGCGTACACGCTGTCGCAACCGGCCTCGACGGCCATCGCCAGCAGTCGGCGCAGCAGTTCGGAACCGATGCCGCGGCGCTGCCAGTCGTCCTCGATGAGCAGGGCCACCTCCGTCTCGTCGCCGTCCCAGAGCAGGTGGCCCAGGGCGACGAGCCGGCCGGAGGCGGTGGTGGCGGCGAGGGTGCGGCCGAAGCGGGGGCTCAGGAGGTGGCCGAGGTAGCGGTCGGCGTCGGCGACCGGCCCGTGGTAGCGCAGACCGAGGGTGCGCTCGCTGCACCGGTCGTGCATCGCGCGGGCGGCGTCGAGGTCGGAACCGTCGGCACGGCGCACGGTGATCTCGTTGCCCTCGGGCAGGGTCAGGACGTCCTGGCCGCGCGGGACGCGCGGGCCCAGGCGGGCGTCGAGCTCGACCAGGGCCCGGGCGCGGGCGAACTCGCTCGGGGTGAACGGCAGGTAGGGGCGCTCCACGGTGATCGCGCCGCCCGAGGGGTCGCGCAGGCGCATCACCGTGGCCTCCAGGACCCCCTCGACGGGGGCGTCGGCGCCCGCGTTGGGGCGGCCCGACAGCGTCGTCGCGGGGATCGAGTGGATCGTGCAGCGGCCCAGCAACTGGCGCAGCGCGAGCGGCAGCTCGGCGGCGTCGAGGGCGGTGCGGGTGGCCAGGCCCAGGACCCGGGTGGGGGTGTCCACCAGGTCGTGGGCGTCGGCGCGTTCGATCCAGGTGCTGCGGCCGCCGGCGCGGGCGACGGCTCGCGTCAGCTCGGCGGACGCCAACTCCCGCGGGGCGCGCAACAGGAACTCGTCGACCGTACCGCCCTCCGGCAGCGGGTGGGTCTGGAGCGTCAGGATGTCCACCCCGAGGCCGGCCAGGACGGTGCAGAGCGCGGCCAGGCTGCCGGGCTCGTCGCGCACCGTCGTCCGCATCCGCCACAGGGCGTCCGTCGTGCCGCCGGCGCGCGCCGCCTCCGGGGCGTCGCCGCGCGGCCCGGGATCGGAGGGCGCCGTGTCCGCGGGAGGCGGCGCATGGCTGTGCCGGCGTGCCCACCAGGTGTGGAAGGCGGCCGTGACCAGGAGCGCCACGGCCGAGGCGACGAGCAGGATCGGGCCCTTCGGGCCGTGGACGACGAGGTTCGCGATGCCGTCGGCCACCGCCACGGCGCAGAAGAGCGCGGCGAGCTCGACGAGATCGCGGCGCCAGTGGTGGCGGTGGTGGCGGTGGGGGGCGTCGGCATTGAGTTTGGTCATGGACTCACTGTGGAGGCGGGGTGTTGCGTGATCACGAACGTTCTGTGACCGATGGGTTAAGCGTCGATCTGGCCCGTTTCACCCAGTTTTCCGGATGGGTTCCGGTTCCCCGGTCGGGTCCCCCGGCTCGGGTTTTCGGTTCGGGTCCCCGTCCGATCTCTCCGGCGCGCCCCGCCTCTGCTTTCGCCCCCGGCTACGGCTGGCCGACGCGACCGGGCCGGAGGGTTTTGGTGAAGAGTACGCCACCCCCTTGGCGGCGCAGCCGGACGGTGAGCTCGCCGCTGTCGCCGGCGATGTCGACCTCGCCGTAGTACGGGGGGTTCTCGGCCGGGGACATGTTGGCGACCTTCGCCGACTCCACGAAGGCGGTCCTCGGCCCGAAGGTGGCGTCGAGCCGACCGGCGGGGAAGGCGCCCGCGCCGACGGGGCCGGAGACGAACTCCCAGAACGGGGCGAAGTCGCCGAAGGCGGCCCGCTCGGGCGCGTAGTGGTTGGCGGCGGTGTAGTGGACGTCGGCGGTGAGCCAGACGGTGCCGGTGATGTTCCGGTGCTTGATGTGGCGCAGGAGTTCGGCGATCTGGAGCTCCCGGCCGAGCGGGACGCCCGGATCTCCCTGGGCGACGGCCTCGAAGTTCGTCGCACCGTCGGGGACGACGATCCCCAGCGGCATGTCGGCCGCGATCACCTTCCACGTGGCGCGGGAGCGCGAGAGCTCCCGCTTGAGCCAGGCCAGTTGTTCCGGGCCGAGGATGCCGATCGGGTCCTCGGCCTGGCGGCCCGGCGAGTTGGCGTCGCGGTGGGTGCGCATGTCCAGGACGAAGACGTCGAGCAGCGGACCGTGGCGCTGCACCCGGTACATCCGGCCCTCGGCGCGACCGCCCCGCAGGTCGGTGACCGGGAAGTACTCGCCGAAGGCCTGGCGGGCGCGGGCGGCGAGGGTGTCGACGTCCTTGACCGTGTAGCGGGGGTCGTCGATGAGCTGGCCCGGGTACCAGTTGTTGCGCACCTCGTGGTCGTCCCACTGTGCGAGCACCGGGACCTGGGCGTAGAAGTCGCGCAGGTTGCGGTCGAGCAGGTTGTAGCGGAAGTTCCCGCGGAACTCGGCGAGCGTCTCGGCGACCTTCGCCTTCTCCTCCGTGGTCACGTTGTGCCAGATGCGGCCGTCGGGCAGGGCGACCGACGCCTGGAGCGGACCGTCGGCGTAGATCGTGTCCCCGCTGAAGAGGAAGAAGTCCGGGTCGCGCAGCCGCATCTCGTCGAAGACGCGGTAGCCGCCGAGTTCCGGGTTGATGCCCCAGCCCTGTCCGGCGAGGTCCCCCGACCACAGGAAGCGCACGTCGTGGCGGCGGGAGACCGGGGTGGTGCGGAAGGTCCCGCGGACCGGTTCGCCGGAGCGGCGCGGGTCGTCGGGATCGGTGAGCACGACCCGGTAGTGGATCTGGCGGCCGGGCGGCAGGTCGCGCAGGGTCGCGGTGCCGGTGTGATCGGTGGCGGGGCCGAGGAAGGGGCCCTCGTGCCGGCGGACGCCGTAGCGGAACGATTCGCTCGGCGAGGTCTCCACGTGCATCCGGGCCGGACGGTCGGAGCGGGTCCACACGGTGGCCGAGTGGGCGGTGATCTCGCCCGACTGGGTGCCCCACAGGGCGGCCGGGCGCCCGGAACGCACGAAGGCGGCGGACCGGGCGGAGGCGGCGGCCAGGGCGGGCCCCGCGTAGGCGGTGGACAGGACGAGGCCGAGGGGGACGGCGAGCGAACCGCCGAGCAGGGTCCGTCGGGTGTGCGGCAGGGGTGCCATCGGTTGCGTCTCCAGGGGCCGGCGGGGGTGGGCCGGGCCAGTGTGCCGCCGCACACCGGACCGGCCGCGTCTCCCACGCGAACCGGGGATGAACAGCCGTCAGCAGGTCATCGGCGGTCGGCCGCGGCCCCCTCGCCGGCGCCGGGCGTCGGGCCGGAACCCGCCGCGCGGGCGGTGTCGAGCACGACGCGGGCCACCAGCGCCGGATCGTCGTGCATCGGCACGTGCCCGCAGCCCGGCAGACGCACCAGCCGCGCCCCGGGGACCGTGTACTTGGCGCGCACCCCCTGGCGCGGCAGGAGCAGCCGGTCGCCCGAGCCCCAGGCGATGGTGACGGGCAGGTCCGGCACGTCCGCGGTGAACCGTACGGCGCCGCCCGCGGCCAGCGTCCGCTCGAAGCCGGTCGCACCGCGCAGGGCGAGGGTCTCGGCGACGACGGCCTCGGGCGCCCGGCGCGCGGGGCGGGCGTAGATGGTCCCGGTGAGCGCCGCGCGACCGGCGGCGCTGCGGGAGAGCCGCTCCAGGAGGGGCAGGGGCAGCGCGCGGGCGCCCGCGCGCATGGCCCGCAGGGCGGTGAAGGCGTAGCGGCGCTCCGTCTCCGTCCAGAAGCCGGCCGGGGAGAGTGCGGTGACCGAGCGGACCAGGCCGACGCGACCCATCTCCAGGGCGAGCAGCCCGCCCAGGGAGTTGCCCGCGACGTGCGGCGTCGTCACGCCGAGCGCGGAGCACAGCGCGCCGAGCGCCGGGGCGATGGTGTCGAGGTCGTAGGGGACGCGATCGGGCAGCGGGTCGGAGGCGCCGAAGCCCGGCAGGTCGACGGCGATGACCTCGTACTCGGCGGCCAGGAGGTCCGTCACGGGGTGCCAGGCCTGGAGGTGGTGGCCGATGCCGTGCAGGAGGAGGAGCGGTTCGCCGGCGCCCTTGCGCTCGTGGGCGAGGGTGACGGTGCGGGGGCCCGTCGGCGAATCGATCGGGAAGGAGACCGTGGCGGTCATGCTGCTCCTCGTCGGGGGGACGCGTACGAGACGGATCGTCAGGAGTGACTGCCCCCATGATTACCGCCCGGTAGCCTGCCGCTACAAGACGTAGGCGCGGTGCGCGCTCCGGTCCGCGTTCCGGTTCGCGAGGTGGGGTGCGGGGTGGGGGCGGGGAGGCCTGCGGGGTGGGGGTGGTGCGGGCGGAAGGGCGGCGACACCTTCCGGACGCCTTGCGGCATGTTTCGGTCGTCTCCCGGACGTCTTCCGGCCGTAAGGGGTGAGGGCGAGAACATCCTGTGAACGCCTTGCTACATATGCCCGATCTGCCCGGCAAAGGGGCGAGCATTGGTCTTGACCAAGGGGGTGCGCCGTCCTATCGTCGCAGGGATAGTGCAGGAACCTTTAATAAACAAGGGCGCGGAACTGCGGCGAGATACCGCGGCTCGCACACGGCGACAGCGGCGATTGCAGGAGGAGTCAGGGTGGGGACCACGCAGCTCGAATCGGTGCCGGAGCCGAAGTACTGGCACCTCAAGAACGTGCTCAGCGAGGCGCTCGACCAGGACTTCGCCGTCGGTGAGGTCCTGCCGAACGAGCGAGAGCTCGCCGCGCGCTTCGGGGTCGCCCGTGCCACCCTGCGACAGGCCCTGGAGCAGCTCGAACTGGAAGGACGCCTCCAGCGCCGGCGCGGTGTCGGCACCACCGTGGCCCCGCCGCGCGTGGGCGTCGCCGTCGGCAGCCCGCAGCACAGCTGGCCCGGCGAGGTCGTCGACGGCTGGGAGCCGGTGGACGCCGTCGAGTGCATCCCCACCGCCGCCGTACTGAAGCTCCTGGGCACCGCCCCCGACCAGGCCGTCCACACCGTGCGCCGCACCCGCGTCACGCAGGGCCAGGCCGTCGCCGCCGAGCTGCTCTACGTGCCCGCCGGCTCCGTGCCCGGTCTCCCCGCGATCGACGCCCCCGCCGGCGCCGCGCGCGCCCGGGCCGTGCTGCGCGAACTCCAGCGGCTCGCGCTCGACGGACAGGACCGCTCGGTCGAGCTGGGCTCCGCCCGCGCCGACGACGCCAAGGAACTCGACCGCCTCCCCGGCGCTCCCGTGCTCGTCGTGACCACCCGCTACTTCACCGCCGAGGGCACCGCGGCCGTCTCCGTGGCCACCTACCGCGCCGACACCTGCCGCCTGACCTTCGGGGACTCCGGCGTCGAGATCACCGAGACCCGCGCCGCCTCCTGACGCGTCCGAGACCCCACACCGGGGCCCGAAGCACCCCTTCGGGCCCCTGCCCCACCGCGCCCGACGGGCCGGTGGGGTCTCGCGTTTCCGGGCCCGGGTCGTGCGGGCCGGGTCGTGCGGGCCCGTCGGGCGCGCACGGGGGATCGGGGCGATCGGGGGAGTCGGTGGAGCGGCGCCGGGTCCGCGTGCGGGTCGTGCGGGCCCGAGCCGTGCCGGGTGCGGGCCGTGCCGGGTGCGGGGGATCGGGGCGTCAGCGGCGGGCCGTGACCGTCCGCTCCACCGCGAACAGCTCCTCTTCCACGTGGTCCAACGCCAGCCGCAGCGCCCCGGTGGCCACCGCGGCCTCCCCGAGCAGGGACAGCGCCACCCGGGGCGGGCGCAGGCAGTACCGCTCCAGCTCCCGGCGCAGCGGGTCCAGCACCCCGTCCAGGCCGGCCGCCCAACCTCCGACGACCACCAGCTCCGGGTCCATGGCCAGGACGAGGGCGGCCACGTCGTGCACGAGCCGCTGGATGAACCGCTCCACGGCGGCCACCGCCTGTTCGTCTCCGCGCCTGGCCTTGGCGAAGACCTCGGCCACCGCTTGCTCGTCCAGCGGGTGCAACGGTTCGCCCGTCGTCGACAGCAGCCGCTCCGGGGTGACCTCGCGTCCCAGCAGGTGCAGAGCCCCGATCTCGCCGGCCGCGCCCCCGAAGCCCCGGTGCAGTCGGCCGCCGATCAGGGAGCCGGCGCCGGGGCTGAGGCCGGCCATGACGAACACCATGTCGTCGATGCCCCGCCCCGCGCCCTTCCAGTTCTCGGCGACCGCCGCCGCGTTGGCGTCGTTCTCCACCCGTACCGGGCAGCGGAACGAGCGCCGCAGCCGCTCGCCGAGCGGCAGCCCCGTCCAGCCGGGCAGTGCGGTCCCGAGCCGGACCGTCCCGTCCGCCTCCACGATGCCGGGGCTGCCGACGCCGACGGCCCGCAGCGAATCGCGGGGGATCCCGGCCCGGCGCAGCAGATCGGCCACCGCCGCCCTGACCCGCTCCAGGCGCTCGTCGGTGGACGCGTTCTCGGCGACGTCCTTGGTCCCGGCGCCGATCACCCGGCCGTCCAGACCCGAGAGCAAGACGGCGACGCGGTGCGAGCCGATCTCGATGCCCAGCAGGTGGCCGGCCTCGGCGCGGAAGCGGAACCGACGGGCGGGCCGCCCCTGTCGGCGCGCTCCCTCCTCCGCGTCGGCCTCGACGACCAGCCCGGTGCCGATCAGTCCTTCCACGACGCCTTCGACCGTCGGTCGGGAGAGCCCCGTGACGCGCGTCAGATCGGTGAGGGTCGGCGATTCGGCCGCCCGCAGTGCCCGGAGCACCACGGCCGAATTGATGCGCCGGAGCAGAGAAGGATCCCCGCCGGTCAGCTGCCCCAACGTGTGTCCTCCCAGCTAGCGGCCCTGTCAGCCGGATCGTACTGCCCGTCCGGCGTCGCTGCGAGACGCGACCCCCCGTCGGTCGGAATCGGCCGCGTCCCTCAGGCCGGAGAGACGAATCCGGACTCGTACGCGGTGATCACCGCCTGGGTGCGGTCCCGGGCCCCCAACTTGCCCAGAATGGCGCTGACATGGGACTTCACGGTTTCCGTGCCGACGATCAGCTCGCCCGCGATCTCCACGTTGGTCAGCCCGCGCGCCATCAGCCGCAGGACGGCCTCCTCGCGGTCGGTGAGCGCCGCCCGCTCCAACACGGCCCGGGCCTGCCGGTTTCCGTACTCGGCGGCGAGGGCCCGGACGGCCGCCGGGAACAGCAGCGTCTCGCCCTCCGCCACCAGCCGGACGGCGTGCACGATCTCCGAGGGCCGGGCCCGCTTGAGCAGGAACCCGTCCGCGCCGGCGCGCAGCGCCTGGTAGACGTACTCGTCGTTCTCGAACGTGGTGACCACGAGGATCTTCGGGGGCGAGTCCACCGACCTCAGGACCGCGCGGGTGGCCTCGATCCCGTCGAGCAGCGGCATGCGCACGTCCATGGCCACCACGTCCGGACGCAGGCTGCGCACGAGGGGGATGACGGAGGCACCGTCGGCGGCCTCGCCCACCACCTCGATGTCGGGCTGGGAGTCCAGGACGGCGCGCAGACCCGCACGCACCAGGGGCTCGTCGTCAACGAGCAGTACGGTAACCGGCATCGGGTCAGCGTATTCGCTCCAGTGGGAGCCGGGCGCGCACCCGCCAGGCGTCCTCGTGGGGGCCGGTCTCGGCCTCGCCGCCCAGCAACGCGGCCCGCTCCCGCATCCCGCGCAGCCCGCTGCCGCCGCCCGAGGTGACCGCGACGCGCTCCGGCATCGGGTTCGTCACCTCCAGGAGCAGCCGCCGCCCGGTCATCTCCACCCGTACGCGGACGGGAACGGGCCCGCAGTGGCGCAGCACGTTCGTCAGGGCCTCCTGCAGGATCCGGTACCCCTCGCGGGTCACCGGGCCGGGCAACTTCTCCAGTGGGCCGATCAGTTCGGCGTCCACCTCGGCTCCCGAGGCGCGCGCCGACTCCAGCAGTCGGTCGGCCTCGGCGAGGGTGGGGCGCTGCGACGGAGGCCGCGAGGACTCGCGCAGTACCAGCAGCACCCGTTCGAGGTCCTCCAGGGCGGCGCGGCCCGTCTCCTCGATCGCGTTCAGCGCGCGGTCGGTGAACTCCGGGTCGCCGGCGGCCCTGGCGGCCCCCGCCTGGACGACGGCCACGGTGAGCGCGTGCCCGATGGAGTCGTGCAGCTCGCGTGCGATGCGGGTGCGCTCCAACAACTGCTCCGTGCGCGCCTCCAGGACCGTGAGCCGCTCGGCCGCCGAGGGCCCCAGCAGCCGTCGGGCGATCGTGGTGATCACCTCTCCGAGGAGGACGACGACCACGAGCAGGACGACGAGCGGCACCGGCGCCAGGAGCGCCGCCGCCCAGCGCGGCGGGGTGAAGGGCAGGGCCGGGTCGTCCGTCAGGGGTTGGCCGAGCGCGGTCGCGACGAGCTCCACGGACATCACGGGCAGCATGACGGTCGCGAACATGGCGGCCCCCGCCACCAGCAGCCGTATCTCCAACCACAGCACGGTCCGCCAGCGGTCGCCCCAGTGGGCCGACGGGCGGCCGCTGATCGTGTCGTCCTCGACGCCGTCCTCCCGCGGGGTCAGCAGGAACCGCGCCTGGAGCCCCTCCGCCAGCCGCACCCACGGGACGAAGCCGAAGGGTATGACGATGAGCAGCGGCATCCACGGCCATCGGGGATTGATGAACATCCACACGGCCAGGAGCAGCAGGGGAACACACAGGTGCAGCCAGCGCGAGTACGTCACCGGCCGGAGCGGGGCGCGGAGCATTCGGATCATGCGCCCATCCTGGCAGGGGCGCCCCGGCGGGCGTCTCCCCCACGTGGGGGAGACGCCACCCTCGCACGGGGGAGGAAGGGGGGATGGGCCGGCGGGGAATCTGGAGCCATGAACCGCATCGAGATCCACGAACTGACCAAGGACTACGGCACCCACCGGGTCCTCGACCACATCACCTTCGAGGTCCTGCCCGGCCGCGTCACGGGTTTCCTCGGGCCGAACGGCGCCGGTAAGTCCACCACCATGCGCCTGTTGTTGGGCCTCGACCGACCCACTTCCGGGAGCGCCACGATCGGCGGCCGTCCCTTCGCCTCCCTCCGCGACCCGCTGCGGCAGGTCGGAGCGCTCCTGGACCCCCAGGCGGCCCACGGCGGGAGAAGGGCCCGGGACCACCTGCTCATGCTCGCCGTCAGCAACGGCATCCCCGCCCCACGGGTGGACGAGGTGCTGGAGCGGGTGGGCTTGGCGTCCGTGGCCCGGCGTCGGGTCGGTACCTTCTCGCTCGGCATGCGCCAGCGTCTGGGCATCGCCGCCGCCCTTCTGGGCGATCCGGGTGTGCTGTTGCTCGACGAGCCGACCAACGGCCTCGACCCCGAGGGCATCGTCTGGATCCGCGAGCTGATGCGGGGCCTGGCCGCCGAGGGCCGGACCGTCCTGGTCTCCAGCCACCTCATGGCCGAGTCCGCCTCCTTCGTCGACCACCTCGTGGTGTTGGGCGCCGGCAGGCTCCTCGCCGACACCCCGATGAGGGAGTTCCTCGACGCCCGGAGCAGCCCCAGGACGCGCCTGCGGACCTCGGAGCCGGCCCGGCTGGAGGCGGCGCTGGCCCGTGAGGGCTTCGCGATGGTCGTGGGGGAGGACGGGTGTTGGACCGTCGAGGGCATACGGGCCGAGCGCATCGGTGCCCTGGCCGCCCGAGAGGGCATCCCCGTCCTCGAACTCGCCGACGAGCGAGCCTCGCTGGAGCAGGCCTACCTCGACCTCACCGCCGACCGCACGACCTTCGTCGCCACCGGCATCTGAATCGGATCGGAGCAATCGCCGTGACCACCACCGCCCTGCCCAACCTGCCCGTCCTGCGATCGGAGTGGATCAAGATACGTTCGGCCCGATCGGTCCTCGCGTCGTTGGCGGCCGTCTTCGTCGCCACCGCCGGCGTCACCGTGCTGACCGCCGCGGCCATCGGGACGTCGGAGCCGGACGCCCTGGGACCGGACCGCCTCCTCGGCGCCTTCTTCGGGATCAACTTCGGTCAGATAGCGGCCATCGCGTTCGGCGCCACCGCCTTCGCCGGCGAGTTCCGCGAAGGGGCCCTTCGGGTCTCGTTGACCGCCGTGCCCAACCGGACGCGCCTGTACCTGTCCAAGGTCGTGACCGTCGCCATGCTCTCCCTCGTCGTCGGCCAGATCACCGGGGTGGTCACCTTCCTCGGCGGTCAGGCCCTCATGGGGCAGTACGCCCTCGACCTCGGCGATCCGGGCACGCTGCGGGCCGTGTTCGGAAGCGGGATCTACCTGACGCTCATCGCCCTGTTGTCGGCCGGGCTGACCGCGCTGACGCGCAGCGGCACCCTCGTGATGGGCCTGCTCATACCCCTGCTGCTGATCGTGCCGTTCGTCGTCGGAGAGGTCTCGGGAGGGGCCGGGGAGTTCATGCCGGACCGGGCCGGACAGCTGGTCATGAGGCTGGAGACGGACGGCCTGCTCGGCCCCTGGAGCGGTCTCGGGGTGACGGCGCTTTGGGCTCTCGTGGCCCTGACCGCGGGATGGATCGCCGTACGGCGTCGGCCGGCGTGACGCCGGGCCAGTTGTCAGTGGTCGCCGAAATACTGACGGTATGACCACGGCAGCGCATCTCGACCTGATCGACCGCTTGCTGGTCCAGGGCTTCCCGGACCGGCCGGTCCGGCTCGGCCGCCACAGCAGCGGGCCCGGCCACCATCTGGCCCTGCTCGACGGAACCGAAGACTTCTGGGAGGACGACGGCTCGCGGCGGGCCGAGGAGGCCGAGCGGATCGGCGCCGACTACGGAGTGCTCGTCCAGGCCCTGACCCGGCGCCGGGGGGCGCCGCAGATCTTCACACTGTCCTCCTCCGGTGGGTCGGACGCCCACGGGGGAGGCGCGGGCGGGGAGGCGCGGACGGCGCAGCCGTGGGAGGAGCTGGGTGCCACCACCGACCACGTGCACCTGTGGCGGATCGAGGAACGGTGGCTGGTGGTCTGCGTGGCGCGGGGCGGGGCGGAGGACCCCTACCTGTTGATGGCGGCGGTCACCGTGGCGGACCCGCCGTAGCGGCTCCGGCGAGGGGCCGGACCGAGCCGGCAGGGCCGGCTCCGGGGCCGGCCCCCGGAGCCCTCAGGGGGCTTCCCGGCCTTCGGCCGCCGCGCGCAGCCGGCCGTACTCGGCGGCCATGGATTGCGCGGTCCAGTGGGCGTTGAGCCCGCTGGGGTTGGGCAGGGCCCAGATCCGGGTGGAGCCGATGGTGCGCTCCTGGGGGCCGATGACGGCCTTCCGCTCCCCGTAGGCGGTGCGGTAGGCCGTCACGCCGACCACGGCCAGCCATTGGGGGCGCAGCCGTTCGACCTTCGCGGTCAGGATCCGGCCGCCCTCGCGGAACTCCTCGGCGCTCAGCTCGTCGGCGCGGGCGGTCGCCCGGGCCACGACGTTGGTGATGCCCAACCGGTAGGACAGGAGCTCCTCCTGCTCCTCCGGGGCCAGCCGGCGCGGAGTGAAGCCGGACAGGTGCAGGACCGGCCAGAAACGATTGCCGGGGCGGGCGAAGTGGTGGCCCGTCGCGGCGGAGAGGAGACCCGGGTTGATCCCGCAGAACAGCACACGCAGACCGCCCGCGACCACGTCCGGGAGGACGCGGTCGCGGGCGGCTTCGAGCTCGTCGGGGGTCAGAGGATCGACCCCGGCGCGTACCCGGCGGCCTCCGGGTGCTCCTTGGCGATGGCCTCGATCCGCGCGACCACGGTGGCCACCTGGTCGCCGGCGGCGCCCGTGAAGGACAGCTTGTCGGCCATGAGGGCGTCCAGCTGCGCACGGTCCAGCGGCATCCGCTCGTCGGCCGCCAGCTTGTCCAGCAGCTCGTTGCGCTCGGCGCCCTGCTCGCGCATGGCGAGCGCGGAGGCCACCGCGTGCTCCTTGATGACCTCGTGCGCGGCCTCGCGGCCCACACCGGCGCGCACCGCACCCATCAGGACCTTGGTGGTGGCCAGGAACGGCAGGTAGCGGTCCAGCTCGCGGGCCACGACGGCCGGGAAGGCGCCGAACTCGTCGAGGACCGTCAGGAAGGTCTCCAGCAGACCGTCGAACGCGAAGAACGCGTCGGGCAGGGCCACCCGGCGGACGACGGAGCAGGAGACGTCGCCCTCGTTCCACTGGTCGCCGGCGAGCTCGCCCGTCATCGAGGCGTAGCCGCGCAGGATGACCATGAGGCCGTTCACGCGCTCGCAGGAGCGGGTGTTCATCTTGTGCGGCATCGCGGAGGAGCCGACCTGGCCGGGCTTGAAGCCCTCGGTGACCAGCTCGTGGCCCGCCATCAGGCGGATCGTCTTCGCGATGGAGGACGGGGCGGCGGCCAGCTGCACGAGGGCGGTGACCACGTCGTAGTCCAGCGAGCGCGGGTAGACCTGGCCCACGGAGGTGAAGGCCTGGGAGAAGCCGAGGTGGGTGGCGATGCGCTGCTCCAGGTCGGCCAGCTTCGCGGCGTCGCCGCCCAGCAGGTCGAGCATGTCCTGGGCGGTGCCGACGGGGCCCTTGATGCCGCGCAGCGGGTAGCGCTCCAGCAGGTTCTCCAGCCGGTCGTAGGCGACCAGCAGTTCGTCGGCGGCCGTCGCGAAGCGCTTGCCCAGGGTGGTCGCCTGCGCGGCCACGTTGTGGGAGCGACCGGCCATGACCAGCTCGGCGTGCTCACCGGCCAGCTTGCCGAGGCGGGCCAGGACGGCCACCGTGCGGTCGCGGGCCAGTTCCAGGGAGAGGCGGATCTGGAGCTGCTCGACGTTCTCGGTCAGGTCGCGCGAGGTCATGCCCTTGTGGACGTGCTCGTGGCCGGCGAGGTCGTTGAACTCCTCGATGCGGGCCTTCACGTCGTGCCGGGTGACCTTCTCGCGCTCGGCGATGGAGGCGAGGTCGACGGTGTCCAGGACGCGCTCGTAGTCGGCGAGGGCGGCGTCCGGGACCTCGATGCCGAGGTCCTTCTGGGCGCGCAGCACGGCGAGCCACAGCCGCCGCTCCAGCGTCACCTTGTACTCGGGGGACCACAGGACGGCGAGCTCCGCAGACGCGTAGCGGCCGGCCAGGACATTGGGGATGCGGGGCTTGGCTGTCACGTGGAGTGATTCTACTTGGGCCCCGGCTGTGCGTTCACGCAGGTAGGGGCGCCACCCGCGATTGTGGATTGCTACGAGAGCGGGGGCCGCTCGTACGGCAGCAGCTCCGGACGCTTCGCGGGACGGCCGTCCCCCGAGGACCGGCCCGTCAGGCGACGGCCGATCCAGGGCAGCAGGTGGGTGCGGGCGAAGCGCAGGTCCGAGGTCCGGCGCACGGTCCAGCCCGGGGCCACCGGGGGCGGCAGCGGCGCCCGCCAGTCCTCCTCCGGCGGCAGCCCCAGGGCCTGCCACACCGCCTCCGCGACCCGGCGGTGCCCCTCGGGCGTGAGGTGCAGCCGATCCACGTCCCACAGGCGCGGGTCGCCGAGCACGGGAGCCCCGTAGAGGTCCACCAGCAGGGCGTCGTGCCGGGCGGCGAGCTCCTCCAGGAAGGCGAAGAGCTCCTCCATGCGAGGACGGAAACGTTCCATCACCGGCCCGTTTCGGCCCGGCGAGCGCATCAGCACGAGCCGCCCGCAGGAGGGGGCCAGCAGCGCCACCGATTCCTCCAGGTGCGCCCGCACCCGACCCATGTCGACCTTGGGGCGCAGGGTGTCGTTCAGGCCGCCCACCAGGGTGACCACGTCCGCGCCCATCGCCGCCGCGACGGGGACCTGATCACCGGCGATCTGCCCGATCAGCTTCCCGCGGACCGCGAGGTTCGCGTAGCGGAAATCGGGCTCGCGCGCCGCGAGGCGGGCGGCGAGCAGATCGGCCCAGCCCCGGTACGAGCCGTCCGGGAGCAGGTCGGACATGCCCTCGGTGAAGGAGTCGCCGACCGCGACGAAACTGGTGTAGGACGCATTCATCTCCATGGCGCAGCGATGCTACCGCGCGGTACCCCGGCCGCGCGGAGGCAGGGCCGGGGCGCGGGGAGCCCCGGGGTACCGGCGGCCCCGGGGCGTGGGCACCCGGGGCCGCCGCGCGGCCGCTACGCGGTCGGCGAGCGGCCGAACAGCTCGCGCAGGACGTCCTCCATCGTCACCAGACCCGTCATGGCCCCGTCCGCCCCGAGGACCGCCGCCAGGTGCGTACGGCTGCGGCGCATGGCGGTGAGCACGTCGTCCAGCGGCGTGTCCGCCCGGACCTGGGCGATCGCGCGCAGCGCCGACAACGGGAACGCGTCGTCCCGCTCCGTCATGTCCAGCGCGTCCTTGACGTGGAGGTATCCGAGGATCCGGTGCCGGTCGTCGACCACCGGGAAGCGGGAGTAGCCCGTCTCGGCCGACAACCGCTCCAGCCCGGCCGGGGTGATGCCCTCCTGGGCCGGAACCACCCGGTCCGCGGTCAGCACCACGTCCGTGACCGGCCGACGCCCCAGTTCGAGGGCGTCGTGCAGCCGCTCGCTCGCCCGGTCGTCGATGAGGCCGGCGTCACTGGAGTCCTTGACCATCCGGGCCAGCTCGTCGTCCGAGAAGGTCGCCGTCACCTCGTCCTTCACCTCCACCCGCAGCAGCCGCAGCAGGGTGTTGGCGAAGGCGTTGATCGTGAAGATCACCGGCTTCAGCGCCCGGGTCAGGGTCACCAGCGGCGGCCCCAGCAACAGGGCCGTGCGCACCGGCTCCGCGAGGGCCACGTTCTTCGGCAGCATCTCCCCGAACAGCATGTGCAGGTACGTCGCCAGCGCCAGCGCGATCACGAAGGAGATCGCGTGCGTCAGACCGGCCGGCACCCCGACGAGGTCGAACAGGGGCGTCAGCAGGTGGGCGATGGCCGGCTCGGCCACCACGCCCAGCACCAGGGTGCACAGGGTGATGCCCAACTGCGCCGCCGCCATCATCGCCGACACGTGCTCCAGGCCCCACAGCACGGCGCGGGCCCGCCGGTCGCCCTGCTCGGCGTACGGCTCGATCTGGCTGCGCCGCACCGAGATCAGGGCGAACTCCGCGCCCACGAAGAACGCGTTCACGACGAGCGTCGCCAGACCGATCAGCAGCTGGATCGCGGTCATCGGACCCCCTCCGTCCCCGGGCGCCCCTCGCCGTCGACGGGCTCCGCCGGCATGTGCAGCAGCACGCGCGCGGCCCGGCGGCCGGAGGCGTCCACCACGTCCAGCCGCCAACCGTCCAGTTCCAGACGGTCGCCGACCTCGGGGATGCGCCCCAGCCCGGTCGCCATCAGCCCGGCGAGGGTCTCGTACGGGCCGTCGGGGATCCGCAGGCCGATCCGGCGGAGCTGGTCGGTGCGCGCGGCGCCGTCGGCCGAGTAGAGCGCGCGCCCGGACTCGTCCGTACCGGCCGGGGCCAGGTCGGAGGTCTCGTGCGGATCGTGCTCGTCCCGCACCTCGCCGACGACCTCCTCGACGATGTCCTCCAGCGTGGCGACGCCGGCCGTGCCGCCGTACTCGTCGATCACCACGGCCATGGTCTGTCTGCCGGACAGCCGGTCCAGCAGCCGGTCCACGGTCAGCGACTCGGGCACGAGCAGCGGCGGGCGCAGCAGCTGCGCCACGGGCAGGCGGTGGCGTTCCTCCGCGGGCAGGGCGAGCACGTCCTTGATGTGCACGGTGCCCACGACGGTGTCGAGGCTGCCCCGGTACACGGGGAAGCGCGACAGGCCGGTGGCCATGGTCGCGTTCGCCACGTCCTCGGCGGTGGTCTGCACGTCGAGGGCGGTGACCTGCACGCGCGGGGTCATCACGTTCTCCGCGGTCAGGTCGGCCAGGTTCAGGGTGCGGACGAACAGCTCCGCCGTGTCCTTCTCCAGCGCGCCGGCCTTCGCGGAGTGCCGGGCCAGGGCCACCAACTCCTGCGGGCTGCGCGCGGAGGCCAGTTCCTCGGTCGGCTCCAGCCCGAACCGGCGGACCAGGTGGTTCGCGGTGGTGTTGAGATGGCTGATCAGCGGTTTGAAGGCACGGCTGAACACGCGCTGCATCGTGGCCACCCGCTTGGCGATGGCCAGCGGCGAGGAGATCGCCCAGTTCTTCGGCACCAGCTCGCCGACGACCATCAGGACGACGGTCGACAGCGCGGTGCCCAGGACCAGGGCCGTGGAGGAGGCCGCCCCGGCGGACAGCCCCATGGCCTTCAGGGGGCCCTGGAGCAGCGCGGCGATGGACGGCTTGGAGATCATGCCGATGACCAGGCCGGTCACGGTGATGCCGAGCTGGGCGCCCGAGAGCTGGAAGGTCAGGCCGCGCACGGCGGCGAGGGCGCTCTCGGCGCCGCGCTCACCGCGTTCGACGGCCCCTTCGAGCTCACTGCGCTCGACGGTCGTCAGGGAGAACTCGGCCGCGACGAAGACACCGCAGGCAAGGCAGAGCAGCAGCGCCACGAGGAGCAGGAGCACTTCGGTCATCGATCGATCACCTCCGTCCCATGATCAGTCAGGAGGGCGAGGGCCGCGCGGCGTCGCGTGTCGGCACGGCGCGTACCGGTGTGTCGGACGGCCGGGGAACGGTTCGAGGCCCTCGATGGTCGCCGCGCGGACGTGAGGGCCCTGAGCGGAGACGGACAGGCGTACGGCACGTGGGACGCGTACGGCTGCCGGCCCGAGGAGATCCGGACCGCCGGGTCGAGCCGCCGACCGCCCGATCCACCGCCGCGCCGGCGCCGGACGGGTGAGCGGAGACCCGCCGGCGACGCTCAGGTGGGGGAGCGGCGGGCCGAGCCGATCACGCAGTACGACGTGGGCAGCGCCGGGCCGCGCTCCGGCAGGCGGAACGCGCGCTGCGTGACGATCCGGAACCCGGCCGCCTCGATCGAGGCCAGCGGATCGCGGGCGGTGTGGCAGCCGCCGAACAGGCGGGGCCAGATCGTCCGGTCGAGGGCGCGCTGGACGGCCGCCATGCCGGGGCCGGGCGCCAGGGCGTGCTCCATGAACCGCAGCTCGGCGCCGGGGCGCAGCACCCGGTGCAGCTCGGAGAGGGTGCGCGGCAGGCTGCGTACGGTGCACAGCACCAGCGAGGCCACGGCCACGTCGAAGGCCTCGCTCTTGACGGGGAGCGCCTCGGCCACGCCCGGTACGAGGTCCACCGGCACCTCGGCGCGCAGAGCGGCGGAGGCCGCCAGCCGGCGCAGGGTGCGCTCCGGTTCGACGGCGACGACCTCGGAGACGGCGCGGGGGTAGTGCGCGAAGTTCAGGCCGTTGCCCGCGCCGATCTCGATGACCCGGCCGGAGACGCCGTGCAGCAGTTCCCGGCGCAGGGAGGCCATCCCGGCGTGGGTCTCGGCGGCGGTGCTGGCCCGGGCGTAGAAGCGGGCGAAGCACGGATGGTGGACCGGATCGGGAGGAGCTGAGGGCATGACGGGCCTCCGGGCGCGGTTCGGGGGCTTACACGGACGGACGTGCCCTGCCCGGCTGTTCCCCGTCGGGGCGCACCCCGAAACCGGACCGCGCGGAATCCGGCCGGCCGCGCGGGGCCCGGCCGCCCCTGCGCGGCGGATCCCGGCGGGGCGCACCGGCTCGGGGCGGCGCCCGGACGGCGGCACCACGCGGGCCCGCCGGACCCGCCGGGCCCGTGCCCGCCGGCGCACCCCCGCCGCGCCCACCCGACGCGACCCGGCGCTCGGCACGGGTGCGCAGGGGGCCGCGGCGGTCGGTCAGGCGGGCCAGGCGCGCAGGAAGGACTGCGCCGACCAGGTTCCGTCCAGGGCGGGGGCGAGCCAGCTCGCCGCCGCCGCGCGGAAGGCCTCCGGGGCCAGGGCCGCCGCGCCCTGCGGGACGGCTCCCAGCAGCGGCGTGCCCGACACCTCGGGGAGGTCCGCGAGGTTGCACCGGGAGGCCAGGTCGGGATCCGCGGGCCAGCTGCCGACGACCAGCCCGAGCGGGGTCAGGTCACGGGCGCGCAGGGCCTCCGCCGTCAGCGCGGCGGAGTTCAGGGTGCCCAGCCCGGCGGGGGCCACCACCAGCACCGGAGCCGCCATGAGCCGCGCCGCGTCGGCCAGGGTGTTGCCGGCCTCGTCGAAGCGGACGAGCAGCCCGCCCGCGCCCTCCACCAGCACCAGATCGTGCGTGGCGTCGAGCCGGGCCGCCTCCTCGGCGATCCGGGCGGGGGCGAGCGTCGCCAACCCGGAACGCCGCGCGGCGGTGTCCGGGGCCAGCGGTTCGGGGTAGCGGACCAGCTCGACGCCGGTCACGGACGTGCCGGCGAGGCGGACGACCTCGGCGACGTCCCCGGGCTCGTCCGGGCCCAGGCCCGTCTGCGCGGGCTTGAGCACCGCCACAGACCGGCCGGCGGCCAGGGCGGCGGCGGCGATCGCGGAGGTGACGACGGTCTTGCCGATCTCGGTGCCCGTACCGGACACGACGACGACGGACATCTCAACCCTCCTGGGCCGCGGCGACCACCGCACGGCAGATACGGGCCACGTCGGCGTCCGACGTGACGAACGGCGGCATCGTGTAGATCAGGTCGCGGAACGGGCGCACCCACACGCCCTCCCGCACCGCCGCCCGGGTCGCCTCCCACACGTCGACCGGACGGTCGAGCTGGACGACGCCGAGCGCGCCGAGCACGCGGACGTCGCGGACCCCGGGGACCGAGGAGGCCGCCGCGAGCCCCTCGCGCAGGCCCGCCTCGATCCGCTTGACCTCGCCCGCCCAGTCCTGGCCGAGCAGCAGGTCGATGGAGGCCAGCGCCACCGCCGTGGCGAGCGGGTTGCCCATGAACGTCGGCCCGTGCGCGAGCACCGGCACCTCGCCCCGCGAGATCCCGTCGGCCACCCGCTCCGTGCACAGGGTCGCGGCCAGCGTCAGGTACCCGCCGGTCACGGCCTTGCCCAGGCACAGCACGTCCGGGGTGATCCCCGCGTGGTCGGCGGCGAACAGCGCGCCGGTCCTTCCGAAGCCGGTGGCGATCTCGTCGAGGATCAGCAGGACCCCGTACTCGTCGCACAGTTCGCGCAGCACCCGCAGGTAGCCCGGGTTGTGGAAGCGCATCCCGCCCGCGCCCTGGACGACCGGCTCCACGATGACCGCGGCCAGTTCGGCGGCGTGCGCCGAGACCAGCGCGCGCAGGTGGTCGACGTACGCCGGGTCGACGGGGGCGTCGAAGCCGTCCGGCGGGGCGTCCGCGAAGACCTGCCGGGGCAGGTGGCCCTGCCACAGGTCGTGCATGCCGCCGTCGGGGTCGCAGACGGCCATCGGCTGCCAGGTGTCGCCGTGGTAGCCGCCGCGCCAGGTCATCAGCCGGGTCTTGCCCGAGTGACCCAGGGAACGCCAGTACTGCAGGGCCATCTTGACGGCGACCTCGACGGACACCGACCCCGAGTCGCACAGGAAGACGTGCTCCAGCCCGACCGGGGTGATCTCGACGAGCCTGGCCGCCAGCCGGACGGCGGGCTCGTGCGTGAGCCCGCCGAACATCACGTGCGACATCCGGCCGAGCTGCGCGGTCGCGGCCTCGTTCAACACGGGGTGGTTGTAGCCGTGGATGGCCGACCACCAGGAGGACATGCCGTCGATCAGTTCGTCCCGGCCCTGGGCGGGCGCGGCGAGCCGCAGCCGCACGCCCGAGGCGGAGGAGACCACGAGGTTCTCCTGCCGCCCGGGCATCGGGCCGTAGGGGTGCCAGACGTGCCGCCGGTCCAGGTCGATCAGACCGGCGGTGTCCGAGGCCCCGTCGAGCGGGTCGTGCAGGGGGAACAGGTCACGCATTCGGGGCGACGTCCGTTCCCGCGCCGCGGCGGCGTACGGCCACCAGTTCGGAACGCACCTCGCCGGCCGGGGCCTGGGCGGGAGCCGCGGCCCCGTCGGCGGCCGGGGTCCGCTCCGCGACCGGGGTCCGCTCCGCGGCCGGCGCCTCGCCGTGCCCGGAGCAACCGCCGCAGGCGGAACCGCAACCCCCGGCCGAAGCGCCGGCGGCGGAGCCCGCGGAGGAGCCGCACATGCCGCCCCCGTGCGAGGCGGCGGCCGCGGCCGCGATGTCGGCGCGGTGCGCGGGCAGGGTCGTCGTACCGGCGCCCTCCACCTCGAAACCGGCGTCCGCGATCATGTCGAGGTCGGCCTGGCCGGCCTGGCCCTCGCTGGTGAGGTAGTCACCGAGGAAGATCGAGTTCGCGATGTTCAGCGCGAGGGGCTGCATCGAGCGCAGGTGCACCTCGCGGCCGCCCGCGATCCGGACCTCCACGTCGGGGCAGACGAAGCGGACCATCGCGAGGATGCGCAGGCAGCGCTGCGGGGTGAGGTTCCACTCCTTGGCGAGGGGGGTGCCCTCGAAGGGGATCAGGAAGTTGACCGGCACCGAGTCCGAGTCGAGCTCGCGCAGCGAGTAGACGACGTCGACCAGGTCCTCGTCGCTCTCGCCCATGCCGGCGATCAGGCCGGAGCAGGCCGACAGACCGGCGGCGTGCGCCTTCTGTACCGTATCGACCCGGTCCGCGTAGGTGTGCGTCTTGGTGATCTGACCGTACGTCGCCTCGGACGTGTTCAGGTTGTGGTTGTAGGCATCCGCACCCGCGTCGCGCAGTTTCTCGGCCTGACCGTCGGAGAGCAGACCCAGGCAGGCGCAGACCTCGATGCCCTCGTTCTGCTCCTTGATGGCCGCGATCGTCTTGCCGACGCGGTCCACGTCCCGGTCCGTCGGACCGCGTCCGCTCGCCACGAGGCAGACCCGCTTGGCGCCGCCGGCGACGCCGGCGGCGGCGGCCTGGGAGGCCTCCTCCGGCTTCAGCCACGTGTACTTGAGGATCTCGGCCTTCGACCCCAGGCGCTGGGAGCAGTACGAGCAGTCCTCGGGGCAGAGCCCCGACTTGAGGTTGACCAGGTAGTTCAGCTTGACGCGGCGCCCGAACCACTGGCGGCGCACCTTGCCGGCCGCGGCCACCACGTCGAGCAGTTCGTCGTCAGAGGTCGCGAGTACGGCGAGTGCCTCTTCACGGGTCGGCAGCTCGCGCCGCAGTCCCTTTTCCACCAGGGTGTTCAGCAGGTCCATGGGCCCGATCCTGGACCACGCGACCACTCCCGGCCAAGGAGAGATCGGACAACATGGCCTGAAGGGAGTGTGTGGATCGCCACATCCGCCCCGCGAGTCCCGGCGGCTAGGGTCGAGCAGATCTGTCGACTGCCGACAAAACGCGAGGACCGCCGATGACCCAGCACACTCCGGACCCCGAGGACGTCTTCGCCTGGATCGACGGCGCGGAGCGGGCCCGTGAACAGGCAGGACTGGTACGCGCCCTGCGCCCGCGCCCCGCGCACTCGCCGCTCCTGGACCTGGCGAGCAACGACTACCTGGGCCTGACGCGGCATCCGCTGACCGTGCGCGGAGCCCGCGAGGCGGCGGAGCGGTGGGGGGCCGGGGCCACTGGATCCCGCCTGGTCACAGGGACGACCGAGCTTCATGCCGAGCTCGAGCGGGAGCTCGCGGCCTTCGCCGGATTCGAGGCGGCGCTCGTCCTGTCCTCCGGCTACGCGGCCAACCTCGCCGCCGTCACCGCGCTCGGCGACCGCGACACGCTGGTGGTCTCCGACGCGGGCAACCACGCCTCCATCGTCGACGGCTGCCGGCTCTCGCGCGCGGAGGTCGCCGTCACCCCGCACAGCGACCCGGAGACGGCGCGCAAGACCCTCGCCGCCCACGAGGGCAGGTCCCTGCTGGTCACCGACTCGGTGTTCTCCGTCGACGGCGACGCCGCCCCGCTCGCCGCCTACGCCGACGCCTGCCGCGCCGAGGGGGCCGCCCTGGTCGTGGACGACGCCCACGGCCTCGGGGTGCTGGGGGAGGGCGGCCGGGGCGCGCTGTACGCGGCCGGACTCGCGGGGGCCCCGGGGGTGGTCGCGACGATGACCCTGTCCAAGTCGCTCGGCAGCCAGGGCGGCGCGGTGCTCGGGCCCGCCAAGGTGATCCGGCACCTGATCAACACCGCCCGGACCTTCATCTTCGACACCGGCCTGGCGCCCGCCGCCGCCGGGGCGGCGCTGGCGAGCCTGCGGCTGCTGCGCGCGGAGCCGCAGCGCGCCGACCGGGTCCGGGAGGTGGCCGTCGAACTGTACGACCGGCTCACCGCCGCCGGCCTGACCGCGGCACGGCCGGACGCGGCCGTGGTGTCGGTCCGGGCCCCGTCGGCGTCGGCGGCACTGCGCTGGGCCGCCGACTGCCGCGAGGCGGGACTGTCCGTGGGCTGCTTCCGTCCGCCGTCGGTGCCGGACGGCATCTCCCGGCTGCGGCTGACCGCCCGTGCCGATCTCACGGGGGACGAGATCGTCAGGGCGGTCGGGACGGTCCTGCGGACCGCGCCGGCCGGAGCCACGCGGATGCGGGACGCCACGGCGTGAGGATCCGAGGGCGCCGCCCCGCGCGGACGTGACGGTTCACGTCACGCGGGCAGGTCCGCCCGTACGGAGGCGAGGAAGCCGTCCCAGGCCGGCCCGGTGAAGAGCACGGCCGGGCCGTCCGTCCGCTTGGAGTCGCGGACGGCGAGCAGTCCGCCGGAGAGGACGGCCGCTTCCACACAGTTGTTCATTCCGGTACTGCGGCTGCTGCGCCGCCACCGCGCGCTGCTTGGAAGTCCGCCGGTGGATAAGGGGGTTGCGGACACGGGGGGTGCCTCCTTACGTGTCGTCAGCGAGTTTGCTGATGAGGTCCGACGAGTCACGGGGCGGGAGGGCGTGCGCCTGGATGGTGCGGAACGCGGCGCTGTACGCCTCAAGGTCTTCCTTCCGCTCCAGATAGAGGCTACTCGTCAAATGGTCGAGTACCACCACATCCAGATCGGCGATGTTCGGAAATGAGAAGATAACGAACGGTCCTGTCAGGCCGAGATGACCCCCCACGGTGAACGGCAGCACCTGGAGCCGCACTTGCGGCAACCGCGCCACCTCCACCAGGCGTCGCAGCTGCTCACGCATCACCTCCGGCCCGCCGATCTGCCGGCGCAGCACCGCCTCGTCGAGCACGGCGCTCAACTCCAGCGGCGGATCGGCCCGCAGCACCGACTGCCGTGCCAGGCGTACGTCGACCAGCGCGTCCACCTTCGGCTCCGGCAGCCCGCCCAGCGCCGCCCGGGTCACCGCCCGCGCGTAGTCCGGGGTCTGCAACAGCCCCGGGACCACCGAGAGTTCCACCGTCCGGGCCGCCCGGGCCCCCGCCTCCAGGCTGATGAAGTCGCGGTACTCCTGCGGGAGCAGCCCCCGGTAGTCGTGCCACCACTGCCGCCCCCGCGCCGCGTCGCCGTTCGCGCCCGGACCCGCCGCCGAGGCCCCGAGCGCCTCCAACAGCGCGCGCTGCTGGGGGCCGACGACGTCCCCGTAGGCGTCGAGCAGCAGCCGGATGTCCTCCGATTTCACGCCACTGCGCCCGGTCTCGATGCGGCTGACTTTCGACTGGTGCCACCCGACGATCCGGGCGACCTCACCACTGGTGAGTCCCGAACGGTCGCGCAGGGCGCGCAGTTCCTCGCCGAGCTTGCGTCGACGTACGGCGGGACCGTGCTGCATACCCGCTCTCCTTCCACCGGCACAGCTCGCACCAGTCTGCCGTCCAAATACGCTCTTCCGTAGCAGAGTTCACCGCATTGAGCGACAGATATATGCATATCTTGGGGGATCGGCGGAAACGGCGGCACGATGGGTGGCACTCTGGCGCTCAGCGTAGGTCCGGGGCGGCTCCGTCCCGGTGGGAAAGGGACGTCGCCATGGCAGATCAGCAGGAAGCATCCGTCACCCTCCCCAGCGACCCGGTCTCGGTCGCCGCCGCCCGCCGGTACGTCGCCCGGGTCCTGGGCGAATGGGGAATGCCCGACGACACCGAAGCCGCCGACGCCGTCCGCCTCATCGTCTCGGAACTCGCCACCAACTCCGTCCAGCACACCTTCGGCCAGTCGCCCACCTTCACCGTGGACCTCCGCCTCGAACGCGAGGAATGGCTGCGCATCGGCGTCACCGACAGTCATCCGCGTCGGCCCCAACGCCTGCCCGCCGCCGTCCAGCAGGACAACGGCCGGGGGATGGTCATCATCCGCTGGCTGGCGGCCGAGGCCGGTGGCCGGCTGTCCGTCACCCCCACCGAGGACGGCGGCAAGACCGTGTGGATCGCCCTGCCCTGGCGTCCCGTCGACGCGCGCACCGCCAGTACCGCGACGGGCCGCTGACCCCGGCGAAGGGCCGCCGACCCCGGCGACGGACGACTGACCCCGGCGAAGGGCCGCCGACCCCGCCCGCCCGCGTTCGCGTCGTATACGGCGAACGGCCGGGTGCCGTCGCGCGGTCGAAGCGTGCGCCCGCCCGAAACGTGGGTTAACCCAGCCGAAAACTGCCGACCCTAGCGTGGGACCCGAAGCGCCTTCACCCAACGGTCGCCCATGGGACGGCAAAGCGACGGCGATCGTGTCGGAAAGCCTCTCCCTGCCGTTGGGCAAGACATGCTTGGCCCGGATATGCCCTGGTCAACAGAGTGTTGAAGACGGTTACCTTCGCTGCGGCGCGACGCAGATCCACGTCCCGGAAGCTTGGTGATACAGGTGCAACTGACACCCCATGAGCAAGAGAGACTCCTGATCCACGTCGCGGCCGACGTGGCCGAGAGGCGCAGGGCGCGCGGGGTCCGGCTCAACCACCCGGAAGCCGTCGCCCTGATCACCTCGCACCTCCTCGAAGGGGCCCGCGACGGGCGGACCGTGGCCGAGCTGATGGCCTCGGGCCGTACGGTGCTCACCCGGGCGGAGGTCATGGAGGGCATCCCCGAGATGATCCACGACGTCCAGGTGGAGGCGACCTTCCCCGACGGCACCAAGCTCGTCACCGTCCACGACCCGATCGTCTGAAGGGCCACACCACCGTGATCCCCGGCGAGATCGCCTACGGGGACGGCCCGGTGCGCCTCAACGAAGGCCGCCCCGTCACCCGCCTGACCGTCCTCAACGCCGCCGACCGGCCCGTCCAGGTCGGCTCCCACTACCACTTCGCCGAGGCCAACCCCGGCCTCGACTTCGACCGTCGGGCCGCCCGGGGGTTGCGCCTGAACATCGCCGCCGGGACCGCCGTCCGCTTCGAGCCGGGCATCCCCGTCGCCGTGGAGCTCGTACCCCTGGCCGGCCTGCGCCGCGTGCCGGGACTGCGCGGGGAGACCGGAGGGCCGCTCGATGGCTGAGATCACGCGCCGGGCCTACGCCGACCTCTTCGGCCCGACGGCCGGGGACCGCATCCGCCTCGCCGACACCGACCTCTTCGTCGAGATCGAACGCGACCTCAGCGGCGGCCCCGGAAACGCCGGGGACGAGGCGGTCTTCGGCGGCGGCAAGGTCATCCGCGAGTCCATGGGCCAGGCCCGCACCACCCGCGCCGAGGGCGCCCCCGACACGGTGATCACCGGTGCGGTGATCCTGGACCACTGGGGCGTCGTCAAGGCCGACATCGGCATCCGCGACGGCCGCATCTGCGGCATCGGCAAGGCCGGGAACCCCGACACGATGGACGGGGTGGACCCGACGCTCGTCATCGGACCCGAAACCGAGATCATCGCGGGCAACGGGAAGATCGTCACCGCCGGAGCCGTCGACACCCACGTCCACTTCATCTCGCCGACCGTGATCGACGAGGCCCTCGCCTCCGGCATCACCACCCTCGTCGGCGGCGGCACCGGGCCCGCCGAGGGGACCAAGGCCACCACCGTCACCCCCGGACCCTGGCACCTTGCCCGGATGTTCGCCGCCCTGGACGCCAGCCCCGTCAACATCGGCCTCCTCGGCAAGGGCAACACCATGTCCCGCGAGGCCATGCACTCCCAACTGCGCGGCGGCGCCCTCGGATTCAAGATCCACGAGGACTGGGGGGCCACCCCCGCCGTCATCGACGCCTGCCTGAGCGTCGCCGACGAGACCGGAGCCCAGGTCGCCATCCACACCGACACCCTCAACGAGGCCGGCTTCGTGGGCGACACCCTCGCGGCCATCGCCGGGCGGACCATCCACTCGTACCACACCGAGGGCGCGGGCGGCGGGCACGCCCCCGACATCATCACCGTGGTGTCCGAGCCGCACATACTGCCCAGCTCGACCAACCCCACCCGGCCCCACACCCTCAACACCGTCGAGGAACACCTCGACATGCTGATGGTCTGCCACCACCTCAACCCGGCCGTCCCCGAGGACCTCGCCTTCGCGGAGTCCCGGATCCGCCCCTCGACCATCGCCGCCGAGGACGTCCTGCACGACCTGGGGGCGATCTCCATCATCTCCTCCGACGCCCAGGCCATGGGCCGCGTCGGCGAGGTCGTGCTGCGCACCTGGCAGACCGCCCACGTGATGAAGAAGCGGCGCGGGTTCCTGCCCGGCGACGGCCCCGCCGACAACCACCGGGCCCGCCGCTACGTCGCCAAGTACACGATCAACCCCGCCGTCGCCCAGGGCCTGGCCCGGGAGATCGGCTCCGTCGAGACGGGCAAGCTCGCCGACCTCGTCCTGTGGAACCCGGCCTTCTTCGGGGTCAAACCCGAACTGGTCGTCAAGGGCGGCCAGATCGCCCTCGCGCAGATGGGGGACGCCAACGCCTCCATCCCCACCCCCCAGCCGGTCCTGCCCCGACCGATGTTCGGCGCCCGGGGCTCCGCGCCCACCCTCAACTCGCTCAACTTCACCGCGCAGGCGGCGCTCGACGACGGCCTCCCCGACCGACTCGGTCTCGGCAAGCGGTTCGTCGCCATCGAGAACACCCGCAAGGTCAGCAAGTCCGACATGCGGGGCAACGACGCCATGCCCCGGGTGGAGGTAGACGCCGACACCTTCACCGTCACCATCGACGGGGAGCCGGTGGAGGGCGCCCCCGCGGTGGAACTGCCCATGGCCCAGAGATACTTCCTCTTCTGATGGGCCCGGTGATCCGTACGCGCCCGGCCCCCGGCGTTCCCTCGGGCGGGCCTTGATGAGCCTCGCCACCCTCCTCGTCCTCGCGGACGGCCGCTTCCCCGCCGGCGGGCACGCCCACTCCGGCGGGGCGGAGGCCGCCTGCAAGGCGGGCCGGATCCACGACGCCGCGACCCTGGGGGATTTCTGCCGGGGCCGGCTCCACACCGCCGGACTCACCGCCGCGGCCCTCGCCGCGGCCGCCGCCCTCGGCCTCGACCCCGCGGAGCTCGACGACGCCGCCGACGCCCGCACCCCCTCGCCCGCGCTGCGCGCCGCCGCGCGCAGGCTCGGACGCCAGCTCCTGAGGGCCGCCCGGGCCGTCTGGCCCGCCGCCGAACTGGACGCCCTGGCGGCTGCGTTCCCGCGCGGGGCGCACCAGCCCGTGGTGCTCGGCGTCACCGCCCGGGCGGCCGGGCTCGGGCCGCTCGACGCCGCGCACGTGGCGGCGTACGAGAGCGTCAGCGGCCCGACCTCGGCGACCGTACGGCTCCTCGGCCTCGACCCCTTCGAGGCCGGCGCGGTCCTGGCGGGCCTCGCCCCCGAGCTGGACGCGGTGGCCGCGCGGGCCGCCGAGGCCGCCGCGCGGGCCCGCACCGAGGGGACGCGGGCCCTGCCCGCCGCCTCCTCGCCCCTGCTGGAGATCGCCGCCCAGGTCCATGCCGACTGGCCGGTCCGGCTCTTCGCCTCCTGACCCCATCCGCCCCTGCCCGGTCCCTTCGAAGGAGACCCCATGCACCTCGACCACGGCGTCACCTACCCCCACCGGCACACGTACGCCGCCGAGCCCGTCCGCGCCGACGGCAGCCGGCGCGCCCTGCGCGTGGGTCTCGGCGGGCCCGTCGGATCCGGCAAGACGGCCACCGTCGCGGCCCTGTGCCGCGCCCTGCGCGCGGAGTTGTCCATGGCCGTCGTCACCAACGACATCTACACCCGCGAGGACGCCGAGTTCCTGCTCCGCGAAGCCGTCCTGCCGCCCGAGCGGATCAGCGCCGTCGAGACCGGGGCCTGCCCGCACACCGCCATCCGCGACGACATCTCCGCCAACCTGGAGGCCGTCGAGGAACTGGAGGAACGCGTCGGCCCCCTGGACCTCATCCTCGTCGAGTCCGGCGGCGACAACCTGACCGCCACCTTCTCCCGGGGCCTGGTCGACGCCCAGATCTTCGTCATCGACGTGGCCGGCGGCGACGACATCCCCCGCAAGGGCGGCCCCGGCGTCACCACCGCCGACCTCCTCGTCGTCAACAAGACCGACCTCGCCCCCCACGTCGGCTCCGACCTCGAACGGATGGCCCGCGACGCCGCCGAGCAGCGCGGCGACCTGCCCGTCGCCTTCCAGTCGCTGCGCGGCGCCGAGGGCGTGGCCCCCGTCGCCGCGTGGGTGCGCGAACGGATCGCCGCCTGGACGGTCGTACGGTGACCAGCGCGCCCCCCGCCCCCCGCGCCCCGGCCGGCGGCCTGCGCGCCACCGCCCGCGTCCGGGCCGTCTCCGACGGGCGCGGCGGCACCTCGCTGCCCCTGCTGGCCGGGGAGGGGCCGCTCGCGCTGCGCCGCACCCGGGGCGAGGAGGGCGCGGCCCACGTCACGCTGGTCGGGGCGATGAGCGCCCCCCTCGGCGGCGACCACCTCACGATCGAGGCCGAGGCGGGGCCCGGCGCGCGCCTCGCCCTGGGCTCGGCGGCGGCCACCCTGGCCCTGCCGGGCCGCGGCGGCGAGCCGGCGCGCTACGACGTACGACTGACCCTGGCCGGGGACGCCGAGGTGCGCTGGCTGCCCGAACCGCTGGTCTCCGTCCGGGGCAGCGACCTGCGGGTCCGCACCCGGGTCGACGTGGCGCCCACCGCCCGGCTGCTGCTGCGCGAGGAGCAGGTGCTCGGCCGTACGGGCGAGGCCCCCGGCCTGCTGTGGAGCCGACTCACCGTCACCCGGGGCGGACGGCCGCTGCTGGACCAGGAACTGGCCTGCGGCCCCGGAGCCCCGGGAGGGTGGGACGGGCCGGCCGGACTCGCCGGGCACCGCGCGCTGGGCCAGCTCCTCGTCGTGGACCCGCGCTTCGAGGCGGAGCCGCCGGAGGCCGCCGTACTGGGGGAGTTCGCGGCGCTCACCCCGCTGGCCGGGCCCGCGGCCCTGGTCACGGCGCTCGCCCCGGACGCGTTGCGGCTGCGGGAGCTGCTGGACGGGGCGGCACGCGCGTACGGCCTCTGACACGGCACCTCTGACACGGCACCGGTGACACCGCATCGGATGACGGGGCGTCGGGCGGGGCGCCGCCGCAGGGCGCGCGGGGCGGGCACCGCTCAGCGGTACACGTGTTTCCGGTTATCGGGTTGGCAAAGAACTGGACCGCGCTCTGTTGTCCGGTGCAGGTCAGCCGCGAGGATCGCCCTTGCACGCCGACGACCGGAGCAGACCGAAGCGGTCCGCACACGGCGGCACCTGAACCAGGGGGATCAACACGTGATACGCACCGCGGCGCTGGGGAGCGCCGCCACACTCGTCACCGGCGCGCTGGCCGCCGGCCTGCTGCTGGCGTCGCCCGCCGCGGCCGCGCCGACCGGCCGGGACAACGGGACCGCCGAGGCCATCGGCGTCCAGATCGCCGCCGCGCGCGCCGCGCGCACCGGCATCGACTGGAAGGACTGTCCCGCCGACTGGGGCTTCGCGAAGCCGGTCCAGTGCGGCTGGGTGAAGGTCCCGCTCGACTACGCCAAGCCCTTCGGCAAGACCATCGACCTCGCCGTCGACCGCGCCGTCAGCACGGGCACCAAGGAGGAGCGCCAGGGCGCCCTCATCTACAACCCGGGCGGCCCGGGTGGTTCCGGCATGCGCTTCCCGCTGCGGATCACCAACAAGAGCCCGCTGTGGGTCAACACCTCCAAGGCGTACGACTTCGTGGGCTTCGACCCCCGCGGCGTCGGCCACTCCGCGCCGATCTCCTGCATCGACCCGCAGGAGTTCGTCAAGGCCCCCAAGGCCGACCCGGTCCCGTCCAACGAGGCCGACAAGCGCGCCCAGCGCAAGCTCGCCGCCGAGTACGCGGACGGCTGCAAGGAGCGCAGCGGCGAGATGCTGCCGCACATGACCACGCCGAACACCGCGCGCGACCTGGACGTCATCCGCGCCGCCCTCGGCGAGCAGAAGCTGAACTTCCTCGGCGTGTCCTACGGCACCTACCTGGGCGGGGTCTACGCGACCCTCTTCCCGACCCACGTGCGCCGCATGATCGTCGACAGCGTGGTCAACCCGGACCAGGACAAGATCTGGTACCAGGCCAACCTCGACCAGGACGTCGCCTTCCAGATGCGCTGGAACGACTGGCAGGACTGGGTCGCGAAGAACGACGCCTCCTTCCACCTCGGCGACACCCGCGCCAAGGTCGAGGCCAAGTGGCAGCAGCTGCGCGCCCAGGCCAAGGCCAACCCGCTCGGCGGCGTCGCCGGTCCGGCCGAGCTGATCTCCTTCTTCCAGGGCGCCCCGTACTACGACTCCTCGTGGGTCCCGGTCGCCAAGGCCTTCAGCGCCTGGGCCGCGGGTGACGAGAAGCCGCTGATCGACGCCGTCGCCCCGGACATGTCCGACCTCGCGGGCAACGCGACCTCGGAGAACGGCAACGCCGTCTACACCGCCGTCGAGTGCGCCGACGCCAAGTGGCCCACCAGCTGGTCCAGGTGGGACCGTGACAACAGCAGGCTGCACCAGAAGTACCCGTTCCTGACCTGGTCGAACGCCTGGATGAACCTGCCCTGCGCGACGTGGAAGTCGAAGCAGAGCACCCCGATCGAGGTCGGTGCCAAGCGCGGCCTGGCGCCCGTGCTCATCGTCCAGTCCGAGCGTGACGCCGCCACCCCGTACGAGGGCGCCGTCGAGCTGCACCGGCGACTGGCGGGCTCGCGCCTGATCACCGAGCAGAACGCCGGCTCGCACGGCGTGACCAGCCTGGTGAACCCCTGCATCAACACCCGGGTGGACGCCTACCTGCTCACCGGCAAGGTCGACGCGCAGGACGTCAAGTGCGGCCCGCACGCCACCCCGGTCGCGCCGGCCCCGGCCGCCGCCAAGTCGCTCGCCCAGGCCCCGTCCGCCGCTCTCCCGGCGCACGAGGAGCTGCCGGTCGTCCGCTAGGACCCCCGGCGGGGTGAGGTGAGGGAGAAGGCTCAGCGCGACAGGCGCCGGGCCTTCTTCCGCTTCCTCTCCTCCTCCTCGGCCTTCACCTCGGCCGCGTACCGGTCGACGTACTCCTGACCGGACAGGCCCAGGATCGCGTACATGATCTCGTCGGTGACGGCCCGCAGCACGGCCCGCTCGCGCTCCATCCCGGCGTAGCGGGAGAAGTCCAGCGGCTCACCGAAGCGGATCGTCACGCGCCGGATCTTCGGGAGCTTCTGCCCGGGCGGCTGGATCTCGAAGGTGCCGACCATCGCGCAGGGGATCACCGGTACGCCGGCTCCCAGGGCCATCGCGGCGACGCCGACCTTGCCCTTGTACAGCCGGCCGTCGTGCGAGCGGGTGCCCTCGGGGTAGATGCCCAGCAGCTCGCCCTTGGCCAGCACGCCCAGCCCCTCCCGCAGCGCGGCCTGCCCGGCGTCCTTGCCGGAGCGGTCCACGGGGATCTGCCCGGCGCTGCGGAAGAACGTGGCGGTGAGCCGTCCCTTGACCCCGGGGCCGGTGAAGTACTCGGCCTTCGCGAGGAAGGTGATCCGGCGCCGCAGGATCGCGGGCATCAGGAAGTGGTCCGAGAACGACAGGTGGTTGCCCGCGACGATCGCGGCACCCTCCGCCGGGATGTTCTCGAGCCCCTCGATCCGCGGCCGGAACAGCAGCCGCAACAGCGGACCGAGCAGCACGTGCTTGAGCAAGTGGTAGAACACCAGGCCGCTCCCGTCGATGCCCTAGGTTACGGCCATCTTACGGACGGTCAGGCGGACGGCGGCAGGTGCGTGCGATCACGCGTCTGCGCTCACACTTACGGGGCCCACACGTACGGGGCCCACACGTACGGGGCCACGCGTACGGGACCACACGCACGAGGCCGCGCGGTGGGCCCGGGTGGGTGCGGTCAGGTGGTGCGGGAGGCGGCCAGGCCGGCGGTCAGCAGCCCCAGCACGATCCACCCGAACCACAGCCAACCGTTGCTGCCGAGGGCCACGGAGTACGTGGACACGGCCACCAGGGCGGCGAAGGTCGTCACGGCCATCGCCTTCACGGATCCGGTCATGCTCCATGGTGACGCGCGCGACGCCTCCCGCGCTACCGGCCGCGCCCTTGCAGCGAGGCGAGATACGCGTTGTACGCCTCCAGCTCCTGATCGCCGTTGCGCTCGGCGGCCCGGTCCGCCCGCTTCGCGGCCCGCTGCTCGGAGTGGTACCACTGGTACATCAGGGCGATCAGCACGAGGACCGAGGGGATCTCGCTGAACGCCCAGGCGATGCCGCCGCCCCACTGCTGGTCGAGCAGGGGATCGATGCCGAGGGAGGCCGGCGGGTTCGCGTACGTCTTGATCATCGGCTCGCTCGCCATCATCAGCGCGATGCCGAAGAAGGCGTGGAAGGGCATGCCCGCGAACAACTCCAGCATCCGCATCACGTAGCCGGGGCGGTGAGGGCCCGGGTCCACGCCCATGATCGGCCAGAAGAAGATCACGCCGACCGCGAGGAAGTGGAGCATCATCGCGATGTGGCCGGTCCGGCTCTCCATCAGGAAGTCGAAGAGCGGGGTGAAGTACAGCGCGTACAGGCTGGCGATGAACATCGGGATCGTGAAGGCCGGGTGCGTGATGATCCGCATGTACCGGCTGTGCAGCAGCGCCAGCAGCAGCTCGCGCGGACCCTTGCGGCCGCGTCCGGCCGGCGGCAGCGCGCGCAGGGCCAGCGTCATCGGCGCCCCGAGCAGCAGCAGGATCGGTGTGATCATGCTGATCACCATGTGCTGGACCATGTGCACGCTGAACATGACCATGCCGTAGTCGTTCAGCTTGGTGCACATCACCAGGATCACCGTCAGCACGCCGATGGTGAAGGCCGTGGTCCGACCCGCCGACCAGGAGTCCCCGCGACGGCGCAGCCTCAGCACGCCCCACCCGTAGAGGGCGAGCGCCAGCAGCGACCCGAAGAGGAAGAAGGCGTCGAAGGAGAACTCCAGACCACGCCCGAGGGTGAACGGCGGCAGGTCCATGGGCATGTCCATGCCGTGCCCGCTGTGATCCATCTGTTGACTCCCTTGACTGTGGCGCTCCACCACAGTAGTGCCGCCCCCGGACGTGATCGCGTCCGGGGGCGGTCAGGGCGTCAGAACGGGGCAAACATCACAGCACCGTCTGGGCCTCGGCGTACCGGTCGCCCGGCACCGTCTTGAGCGTCGAGGTGGCCTCGGCCAGCGGGACCATGACGATGTCGGTGCCGCGCAGGGCCGTCAGCATCCCGAATTCGCCCCGGTGCGCGGCCTCCACCGCGTGCCAGCCGAAGCGCGTCGCCAGGACCCGGTCGTAGGCGGTCGGCGTGCCGCCGCGCTGCACGTGGCCCAGGATCACGGGGCGGGCCTCCTTGCCGAGCCGCGCCTCCAGCTCGACGGCGAGGCGGTTGCCGATGCCGGCGAAGCGCTCGTGGCCGTACATGTCCGTACCGCCCTCCTCGAAGGCCATCGAGCCCTCGGCCGGCTTCGCGCCCTCCGCGACGACGACGATCGCGAACCGCTTGCCCGCCGAGAACCGCTCGCCGACGATCCTCGTCAGCTCGTCGATGTCGAAGGGGCGCTCGGGCACCACGATCGCGTGCGCGCCGGCCGCCATGCCCGAGTGCAGCGCGATCCAGCCGGTGTGGCGGCCCATGACCTCCACGACCATGACGCGCTGGTGGGACTCGGCGGTGGTCTTCAGCCGGTCCAGGGCCTCGGTGGCGACGCCCACGGCCGTGTCGAAGCCGAAGGTCACGTCGGTCGAGGCGATGTCGTTGTCGATGGTCTTCGGGACGCCGACGATCGGCAGACCGGCCTGCGACAGCAGGTTGGCGGCCTTGAGGGTGCCCTCGCCGCCGATCGGGATGATCGCGTCCAGACCCAGGTCGGCGACGTGCCCGCGGGCCCGCTCCACCCCGTCGCGCAGGTGCGCGGGCTGGACCCGGGAGGAGCCGAGGATCGTGCCGCCGAGGGCCAGGATGCCACCGACGGCGTCCAGGTCGAGCTTGCGGTAGTCGCCCTCCAGCAGGCCGCGCCAGCCGTCGCGGAAACCGATCACCTCGTCGCCGTGGTCGACGACGGCGCGGTGTACGACGGAACGGATGACGGCATTGAGGCCGGGGCAGTCGCCGCCGGAAGTGAGCACACCAATGCGCATGGCAGGAAGAACCTTTGCAACGTGGGCCGACGACCGGACCACGTCGTCCGGTTGGAACTACCCGTCACCCTACAAGCGGATCCCCACTGGACTGAACCATCCTCCACATGCTGGTCGGGCCAATCGTGCGAAGACACGTGTATACGAGAACGGCCCGGACCCCCACGAAGGGGATCCGGGCCGAACACCGCACGTCGACGGGGCGACGGGCGGGCGAAGCACGGGCGTCGGGAGGACCCGGGCCGCTACGCGGGCTCGGTGGCCGCGGCGATGCGCTCGGCGCGCAGGGCCTCGTACCAGCGGTCGTCTATGGCCGGCAGCGCGTTCACGTCGAGGGCCAGCTTCAGCAGCAGGTCCGCGATCAGCGGGTTGCGGGCCATGACGGGGCCGTGCATGTACGTGCCGAACACGGTGTCGTTGTACGCGCCCTCGGTGCCGTCGCCGGTGCCGTTGCCCCGACCCAGGCGGGTGCGGGCGAACGGGCGGGCCGTCGGGCCCAGGTGCGTGACGCCCTGGTGGTTCTCGAAGCCCGTCAGCGGCGGCAGGTTCAGGCGCGGGTCGATGTCGGCCAGCACGTCGCCGACGCACCGCTCGCCCTCGCCGCGCACCGTCACGACGTCCAGCAGGCCCAGCCCCTCCTGGCGCTGGCCCATGTCGTTGACGAACTCCTTGCCGAGGATCTGGTACCCGGCGCACACGGAGAAGACGATCGCCCCGTTGGAGACGGCGCGCTCCAGGCCGCCGTCGCGCAGCAGGCGCTCCGCCGCCAGGCGCTGCGGGCGGTCCTCACCGCCCCCGATCAGGTAGATGTCACCCGAGGTGGGGATGGGCTGGTCGCTGCGCACGTCCACGCGCTGCACGTCCAGGCCGCGCTGGCGCGCCCGGCGCTCCACCACGAGGGCGTTGCCCTGGTCTCCGTACGTGCTGAGCAGGTCGGGGTAGACCCACACCAGACGCAGGCTGTTGTCGCTCATGCTCTTGTCCTCTGCGGTTCTGACGGGGCTCTAGTTGCCGACGCGGCGGCGCACGTCCTGGAAGGCGGTGTAGTTGGCGATCAGCTCGATCTGACCGGGCGGCGCCAGCTGCACGGCCTCGTCGAGCGTCTCGCAGACCCGGAAGTCCAGCCCCGCGACCTCCAGGCGGACCGCGAGGTCCAGCTTGCGGTCGCCGATCACGAAGATCGGGTGGCCGGCCAGACGCGGGTAGTCCACGTCCCACAGCCAGGAGGTGTCGGTACCGTCGGCGCCGCGGGCGTTGACCGAGAGGATCACCGGCGCGGGCGGCGGGTCGATCAGCGAAAACGTTTCGAGCCAGCCGGCCGGGTTCTTCGCGAGCAGCAGGCGCAGCTCACGGCCCATGAAGTTGACCACGTCGTAGCGGCCGGCGACGGCCTGGACCTGGTACATGCGCTCCAGCGCGACCTGCGGCGGGACGCCGAACACGGCGGCGACGGCGGCCGAGGTGGCGGCGTTCGCCTTGTTGGCGCGGCCCGGGAGCTGGAGGTGGATCGGCCAGGCGCTGCCGTGCGGGTCCAGCACGTGGTCGCCGGAGAGCACCCAGCTCGGGGTGGGGCGCCGGAAACCGCACTCGGCGCAGAACCAGTCGTCGCCGGGGCGCTGCATGACGCCACCGCAGGAGGGGCACGACCAGGCGTCGTCCTTCCACTCCTGGCCGGCGGCGACCCACACGACGTTCTGCGACGAGGACGCCGACCACACGATCAGCGGGTCGTCGCAGTTCGCGACGACGACGGCCTTGGAGCCCTGGAGCCCCTCCCGCCACTTCTCCGCGAGCATGCGGGTCTCCGCCGCGCGGTCCAGCTGGTCGCGGGAGAGGTTCAGCAGGGCGATCACCTTGGGGGTGACGTCCCGGGCCACCCCGGCCAGGTACTTCTCGTCGACTTCGATGACGCCGTACTTGGCGTCCGATCCGCCGGCCAGGGCGGAGGTGATGCCCGCCGGCATGTTCGCGCCCAGCGCGTTCGAGACGACCGGACCGCTGGCCCGCAGGGCCTCGGCGATCAGTCGGGTCGTCGTGGTCTTGCCGTTCGTCGCGGAGACGAGGACGACATCGAGATGCTGCGCCAGCGCGCCGAGAAGATCGGGGTCCAGCCTGAGTGCGACCTTGCCACCGATCACCGATCCGCTTCCGCGTCCCGCGGCCCGCGACACCGCCGCCGCGGCCTTGCCCGCCGTCACGGCCAGCTTGGCCCGCGGCGAAAGCGGCTCCGTGTTGCCTGCCATCGTCCCTTGTCCTCCTAGCGTCGGTCGGCCCCAGCCTATCCAGTGCCGGCGCGGGCCTTGACCGCGGCGCCCCCAGGTCGCCGCGGATCTCCTCATATATTCGCCCGTCGTACCCTTACGGCCATGCGACAGCGCCCCATCCCCGGTACCACCGGACTCGTCCGCACCATGAGCCTGCTGGGTGATCCGGTGCTCCATTCGCCCTGCGCCGAGGTCACCGACTTCGGCCCCGAACTCGGCCGCCTCGTCGAGGACATGTTCGCGACGATGTACGCCGCCCAGGGCGTCGGCCTCGCCGCGAACCAGATCGGGGTCGGGCAACGGGTCTTCGTCTACGACTGCCCCGACGACGAGGACGTCCGCCACCTGGGTCACGTCGTCAACCCGCGGCTGGTGACGGCCGACGGCGACGAGTTCCTCGGTCCGGAGGGCTGTCTTTCGCTGCCCGGCCTGGAGGCGGGCACCGCCCGCTTCGACCGTGCGGTCGTCGAGGGGTTCACCTCCGACGGCGCCCCGGTGCGGATCGAGGGCACCGGGTTCTTCGCCCGCTGCCTCCAGCACGAGTGCGACCACCTCGACGGCACGGTCTACGCGGACCGGGTCACCGGGCTGCGGGCCCGCCGACTGCGCCGGGCGATCCGCAGGACGCCGTGGGGCGCCCGGGCGGCGCGCGACTGAACGGGCGGGGGCGCGGGGCGGGAGGCGCGGCCGAGCGGCCCGACCGGCGCCCGTTCGACGACAGGACCCGGCGCCCCGAGGGCCGTGGGGTCGCGGCGGCGGTCAGAAGCCGGGGCCGCCCTCGCGGTTGCCCGCGGTGGCCAGGCGGCCCCACAGCAGGTCGGTGAGGCCGGCCACCAGTTCGGCGCGCCCGCAGGGGCGCTCGGCCAGCCACCAGTCGCCGGCCGCGTGCATCATGCCGACGATGCCGTGGCCCCAGATGCGGGCCAGTCGGTCCCCGTCCGGCCCGAGGTCGACGCGCTCGCCGACCACCTTCGCGAGCTCCTCGCCGAGGCGGCGCAGCAGCGGGACGGAGTGCACGCCGACGTCGAACCCCCGCTCGGAGCTGTGGGAGTCCTCGGCCGGGTGCATCAGGAAGCGGTACACCTGCGGGCGGGCCTCGATGGCGGCGAGGTAGGTGTCGAGCGTCGACTCGACGCGGCTGCGGCGTTCGGCGGGCGCGTCGAGGGCGGCCCGCAGCGAGTCGAGCAGGGCGTCGGTGTGGCGTGCGGCGAGGGCCTGGTAGAGGCCCGCCTTGTCCCCGAAGTGGCGGTAGAGGATCGGCTTGGTGATGCCGGCCTCCGCCGCGATGGCGTTCATGGAGGCCTTGGGGCCGTCCCTCAGGACGACGCGGTCGGCGGCCTCCAGCAGCTCCCGGCGGCGGCCTTCGGCCGCACCTGACTCGCCGGACTGCCGGTTGGTCTGCATGACGTTTTCTTCTCCCCGCCCTTGCGATGTGCGTGACGCCCACGCAACGTAACACCCCGTGCACCCCTACCGGCGAACCGGCGGTGCTTGACAGTGCTTACCGGCCGGTAACAGACTGTGGCCGTCATCTGGGTTACCGGCAGTAACTCTGCCGGCGGTACGTGAGCGCTGGAGGGGTCGTGGCGGAGTTCACCATGGAGCTGAACGAGGACCAGAAGCAGGTGCGGGACTGGATCCACGGCTTCGCCGCCGATGTGATCAGGCCCGCCGCCGCCGAATGGGACGAGCGGGAGGAAACCCCGTGGCCCGTCATCCAGGAGGCCGCGAAGGTCGGCATCTACTCCCTCGACTTCTACGCCCAGCAGTTCTTCGACCCCACCGGCCTCGGCATCCCGATGGCCATGGAGGAGCTGTTCTGGGGCGACGCCGGCATCGCCCTGTCGATCGTCGGCACCGGACTCGCCGCCATCGGGGTCGTCGCGAACGGCACCGAGGAGCAGATCGGCACCTGGATCCCGCAGATGTACGGCACCCCGGACGACGTCAAGGTCGCCGCCTTCTGCTCCTCCGAGCCGGACGCCGGCTCCGACGTGGGCGCCATGCGCACCCGGGCCGTCTACGACGGGGCCAAGGACGAGTGGGTGCTGAACGGCACCAAGACCTGGGCGACCAACGGCGGCATCGCCAACGTCCACATCGTCGTCGCCGTCGTCGACCCGGAGCTCGGCACCAAGGGCCACGCCTCCTTCATCGTCCCGCCCGGCACCCCCGGACTCTCGCAGGGGCAGAAGTTCAAGAAGCACGGCATCCGCGCCTCGCACACGGCGGAGGTGGTGCTGGAGGACGTGCGCGTCCCCGGATCCTGCCTGCTGGGCGGCAAGGAAAAGCTCGACGAGCGGCTCGCGCGGGCCCGCGAGCGGGCCGCGGCCGGGGGCGGCGAGCGGGTGAAGAACGCCGCGATGGCCACCTTCGAGGCCTCGCGCCCGGCCGTCGGGGCGATGGCCGTCGGCACCGCGCGCGCGGCCTACGAGGTCGCCCTCGACTACGCGAAGACCCGCACCCAGTTCGGCCGTCCGATCATCGACAACCAGGGCGTCGCCTTCCAGCTCGCCGACATGCGCACGCAGATCGACGCGGCGCGGCTGCTGGTGTGGCGGGCGTCCTGGATGGCCATCGCCGGCAAGCCCTTCACCTCGGCGGAGGGCTCGATGTCGAAGCTGTTCGCGAGCGAGGTGGCCAAGAAGGTCACCGCCCAGGCGGTGCAGATCCTCGGCGGCAACGGGTTCACCCGGGAGTACCCGGTGGAGCGGATGCACCGGGACGCCGCCATCTACACGATCTTCGAAGGCACCAGCGAGATCCAGCGCCTGGTGATCGCGCGGACCCTGTCGGGAATGCCGATCCGCTAGGCGGGGCCGGGGCGGGCGGCCGTGGGCGGGCGTCCGGGCGTCTTCAGGGGCGCAGGAGGCCCGTCAGCGTGTGGCCGAACAGGAGGCGGGCCGCGCCGGCCGTCAGGGGGTCCAGGAAGCGGGGAACGCCGCGCACGCGGATGGACTCCCGCCAGCGGACCTCCGTACCCCCGGACGAGCACGGCTGGAGCTCGATCTCGGCCCACCCCGTCACCACCCGCCCCCGCTTCTCCAGCCGCACCCTGAGCGGGGGCTCCCAGACGACGACCTCCATCGGGTCGTCGAATGTGATCCGGCCCACTCCCGTGCGCGCCGTGAAGCGCGTTCCGGCGCACGTCGGAGGCGGCGTCTCGATGATCGTCCGGGTGAGCGGGACGTGTGCGCCGTGTGATTCCCAGGCCGTCACGCGTCGCCACGCCTCTTCGGGGGCGAGGGAAGTACGGCGAATGATCCGGATAACGGGCATGAGCGCATGGTAAGCGGGCATACACACCCTGAACTGGACCTCGAATATGGGTTCCGTCCGGGGGTGGCGGTCGGCAATACTCGCCGCCACCGTGGATCGCGGATTCGACCGGGTGACCACCGGCCCTCCCGCCCCACTCTGCGAGGAGGTGCGCCATGTGCTCCCACCAGCCCCCCTGTCCGTCCGCCGACAGCGCGGACCACGACGCCGCCCGCGTCGTGGCCTCCCATCCCGAACAGGGATGGAGTCTGCTCTGCAACGGCGTCGTGGTCTTCGACGACACCGGTGAACTGCTCCCCGAAGGCAGGACGGTGGAACCCCGCCGTCCGGCACTGGTCTGAGCGAGGAGGCAGCATGCGCCAGCAGCTGATCCGCAAGCCCGTCCCCAAGCCCGCCCCCCGAGACCTGGACCTGCGCACACCGTCGGGCAGACCCCTCCCGTACTGACGGGAGCCCCCGACCCACGGCGTCCACCGGCCCGAAGTCAGCCGGTGGACGCCGCCGCGCCGCCCAGGAACGCGCTCTCGTACGCCGCGTCCCCGATCGCCGCCCTCGCCTGCCGTTCGCCCCGGTCCCGTAAGGCCGTCAGCGACGGCGAGCCCATCTGCGGCCGTCCCACCGTGCGCCACCAGGCGTGTCCGGTGCCCAGCAGCCGCGCCGCCAGTTCCCCGTCGCCCAGGGCCGCCACCGCGGCCGCCAGCAGGTCCAGGCCCAGCGCGATGCCGAAGCGGTCGCCCAGCAGCCGCTTGCCCGAGAGCATGGCCCGCACGTGCCGGGCCGCCTCGTCGTTGCGGCCCAGCCCGAGCGCGGACACGGCCAGCACGTAGTCCGCGTAGGCCCGCAGCCACCGCTCGCCCAGCTCCGCGCACGCCGCGCGCAGTGCCTCCGCCTCCCGCGCGGCCTCCTCGAAGCGGCCCAGGTCGCACAGCGCGTACGCGCCGGCCAGCCGGCACAGCAGCCACCCCGCCCCGCTCGGCCGCCCGCCGTGGCCCGCCCGCGCCCGGGGCCCCGCCAGCGACAGCGCCCGGGCCGGATCGCCCGGCATCATCACCGACACGGCCCGCAGGTAGGCGGCGCGCAGTTCCCGTTCGGGGTCGGCGAGGGCGGCCGCCGCCCGGGTGCACTCGGCGCCGACCTTCCCGGCGGTGTCCATCTCCCCCTGGAGCAGCAGCGTCAGCCCCAGGGCCCACAGGCCCTGGGTGTGCGCGGGGCCGGGGGAGGGGGCGCCGGCCAGGGCCCGTTCCAGGAAGGCGCGGCCCTCGTGGACGTGCCCGCACGCGAACCAGAGGAACCACAGGGCCCCGGCCATCTCCAGGGCCGCCGCCGGGTCGGTGCCCAGCAGGTGTTCCAGGGCGGTGCGCACCTGCGCGTGCTCGGCGCTCATCCTGCGGTACCAGTCCACCTGGGCCGGGCCCAGCCAGCCCTGGTCGGCGGCCCCGGCCAGGGCCGCGTACCAGTGGGCGTGCCGGTCGGCGACGCCGCGCACCTCGCCCAGCTCCGTCAGCCAGTCGTGGCCGAACTCGCGGATGGTGTCGAGGATCCGGTAGCGGGCGCCCGCGCCCCGCTCCTCGGAGCGGCGTACGACGGACTTCGCGACGAGCCCCTCCAGCACCCGTTCCACCCTCGCCGCCGGCAGCGGCCCGCCGGAGCACACCGCGCGGGCCGCGGCCACGTCGAAGTCCCCGCTGAACACGGACAGTCGGGCCCACAGGAGCCGTTCCAGCGGCTCGCACAGCTCGTGGCTCCAGCCGATGGCGGTCCGCAGGGTGCGGTGGCGGTGCCCCGCGGCGGGTCGGCCGTCGGTGAGGACCTCGAAGCGGGCGTCGAGCCGGCGGGCCATCTGTTCCAGCGTCCACCGGCGCATGCGGGCCCCGGCCAGCTCCAGGGCGAGCGGGATGCCGTCCAGGCGGCGGCACACCTCGGCGGCGATCCGGGCGCGGTCCGGGTCGGCGAAGGCGGCGGCGCTGTCCGGGGCGGCTGCCAGGGCGCGGGTCCGGAAGAGGGCCAGGGCCTCGCTGTCGGGGCCGTCGGTGGGCAGGGGGCGGACCTCGAAGACCAGCTCGCCGGGGGTGCCCAGGCGCTCCCGGGAGGTCGCCAGCACCGTCAGGCCGGGGGCCGACTGGAGGAGCTCGCCCACGAGGTGGCGGACCTCGGGGACCAGGTGCTCGCAGGTGTCGAGGACGAGCAGCAGTTCCTTGTCGGCCATCCACGCGCACAGTTCCTCGTCGAGGGGGTGCGGGGAGTGGTCGGCGAGGCCGACGGCGTGGGCGACGGTCGCGGTGAGCAGGTCCGGGTCGCGCAGGGGCGACAGTTCGACCCACCACACCCCGTCGGGGCGGGCCTGGAGGCGGTCGGCGGCGGCCCGCAGGGCGAGCCGGGACTTGCCGACGCCGCCGACCCCGGTCAGGGTCACCAGTCGGCGGTCGCGCAACAGGCTCGCCAGGCGGGCCAGTTCGCCGTCCCGGCCGACGAAGCTCGCCGTCTCCGGCGGCAGGTTTCCCGGCACGGCGACAGATTCTGGCGCAGGGTTCCCGCTCGCGGAGTCCGCCTGATGGTCGTTGACCGAGTACTCACCGAACACGGATGTATTGTGCGCGATCTTTGTTCGCGGCAATGGCGTTCGGCGGGTATCGCCGCCCGATCGGTGTGCGTACGCCGTGTGTTCGGATGCGGCGTGGCCGACCGCGCGGCTCAGCCGGTGAGGGTGATGCGGCGTTCCTCGGAGAAGGCGCCCCAGTTCCCGTCGGGGAGCCGGGCGCGCAGTTTCAGGGCCCAGACCGTCCCGGCCGGCTCGCTCGCCGTGAGCCGGTACGCGGCCCGCCCGGAGGGCACCGCCCCGGTGCCGAACTGGATGACGGTGACGGGCCGGTCGTCGACGTAGAGCTCGTACTCGCTGGTCGCGCGTCCGGTGTCGGGGGCGGTCCAGCCCAGCTCGACCGCCCCGGGCACGGCCGTCGCCGTGAAGGCGCCGGGTGCGGTGCCCGGGCCCTGCCCGGGGTCGGCCGGGGTGGTCACGGCCACGGCGGGGCCGTCGGGGGAGGAGTTGTCGGCGCCGTCGCGGGCCCGGACCGTGAACGCGTACGCGGTGCCTGGCTGGAGTCCGCCGAGGCTGGTGCCCCGCTCGGCGCCGCCGGAGGTGTGGATCCGTACGCCGCCCTGGTAGACGTCGTAGGCCGTCACGCCGGTGTCGTCGCTCGCCGGGCCCCAGTCGAGTCGGACCGTACGGGGGCCCTCGGCGCGGCCGGTGGTGGTGGGCGGGGCCGTGGGCGCCCGGCGGTCCTCGGCCCGGGCGACCGGGGTGGTCACGTCGACGGTCGCGCTCGGGGCGGAGCGCCTGCCGTCGGCGTCCTTGGCGCGGACGGTGAAGGCGTAGGCGGTCTGCGGGGCGAGGTCGGTGATGTCCACCATGGTCTTGTCGGCGGGCAGTTCGCGCACCAGGCGGCCGGACTGGAAGACCTGCCAGCCGCTGACCCGGTCGGCGACGGGCGCCGAGTTCCACATGACGTGGACCGACGTGGCGCTGCCGGCCTGGGCGGTCAGTCCGACGGGCGCGTGCGGGCCGTCGGGGCCGTCCGCGGCGCAGGCCGTGAGGGCGGCGAGGGCGGCGAGGGTCAGGGTGGCGCCGAGCGCGGCGCGCAGGGGGCGCGGGGGAGGGGTGCGTCGCACGGGGTGCCTTCCTGCGCGTCCGGCGGATGATCGCGATTGGTCTAGACATATATGGCACGCGGGAGGTCGCCCCGGCAAGACCCCGGCCGACACCGGGTCCTGTCGGGGACGGCTCGGGGGCGGCTTCGAATCAAACCCCGGGGTCCCGTCGTGACCTGGTTCGTCTTCTTCTGTACCCCTCTGGCATTATTGCCATCTCTTTGCAATAACACATGATCACAAACAGGGATGTGCACACCATGACGGCCCGGACAGTCCGCGCACGGGGAGCGGTCCGCGCGACCCTCGCCACCGCACTCATCACGGGCGTGGCGGCCTGCTCGAACCCCACCGGATCCGCCCCCGCGGACTCCGCCGTGGTCGGCATCGCGACCGAACCCGAAACCCTCAGCCCGCTGCTGGGCTACGGCAAGGACGGCAACTCCAAGATCTTCGACGGGCTCCTCACCCACGACGCGGACATGAAGCTCCAGCCCGCGCTCGCCGAGGCCCTCCCCGAGGTCTCCGCCGACGGCCGCACCTACACCTTCCGGCTGCGCCACGGCGTGAAGTTCAGCGACGGCGAGCCCTTCACCGCCAAGGACGTCGAGTTCACCTACCGGACGATCCTCGACCCCAAGACGAACAACGCCTCGAAGACCGAGCTGGACGCCGTCGAGAGCGTCACCGCCCAGGGCGAGGACCGGGTCGTCTTCACGCTCAAGTACCCCTACGCGCCCTTCGCCGAGCGCACCGTCCTGCCCATCGCCCCCGAACACGTCGCGGGCCGCCAGGACGTCAACAGCGGCGACTTCACGACCAAGCCCGTCGGCACCGGCCCGTACGTGCTCACCGCCTGGTCCAAGGGCGAGAAGATCTCCTTCAAGGCCAACCCCCACTACTGGGGCGGCGAGCCGGCCGTGAAGAAGTTCACCATGGCCGTCGTGAAGGACGACGACGTCCGCGCCACCCGCCTGCGCTCCGGCGAACTCGACGCGGCGATCCTGCCCCCGAACCTCGCCAAGGGCTTCGCGAAGGACACCGCCCGCCGCACCTACGCGGCCAAGACGTTCGACTACCGCAACGTCACCCTCCCCACGCACCACCCGGTCACCGGCGACACCGCGGTCCGGCAGGCCCTGGACATCGCCGTGGACCGCCAGGCCATGGTCGACAAGCTCCTGGAGGACGCCGGCAAGGCCGCCTACGGCCCCGTCCCGACCGACAGCCGCTGGTTCACCGCCGGCACCGAGCGCCCGTACGACCTCGAACACGCGAAGAAGATCCTCGACGACGCCGGCTGGAAGACGGGCGACGACGGCGTCCGCGCCAAGGACGGCGTCCGCGCCTCCTTCCCGCTCTGGTACACCTCCGGGGACAAGATCCGCCAGGACCACGCGCTCGCCTTCGCCTCCGACGCCCGCAAGGCCGGCATCGAGGTCAAGACCGAGGCGGGCACCTGGGAGGTCATCGAACCCCGGATGAAGACGGACGCCGTCCTCGCCGGCGGCGGCTCCCCGGCCGACCCGGACTTCGACCAGTACCTGCTGCTGACCTCCTCCCTCGCGGGCGACGGCTTCAACAACATGGGCCAGTACGCCAACCCCACCGTCGACCAGGCCCTCCTCGACGGCCGCCGCAGCGGCGACCCGGCCGCCCGCAAGGCCGCCTACGACACGGTGCAGCGCGAACTGGTCAACAACCCCGGCTACGTCTTCCTCACCCACATCGACCACCTCTACGTCGTCAACGACAAGTGGGAGGGCCCGAGCACCCAGGTCGAACCCCACGACCACGGCCTCGGCTCCGGCCCCTGGTGGAACGTCGAGAAGTGGAAGCCGAAGCAGAAGTGACCCCCCGCCTCCCCTGGGGGCCGATGGCACGCATGACCGGGCGGCGGCTCCTCGCCGCCGCCCCGGTCCTGCTCGCCGTCACCTTCGGCGTCTTCGCCGTCGCCGCGCTGTCCCCCTTCGACCCCGTCAAGGCCTACGCCGGCACCGCGGGACTGACCGCCTCGCAGGCCGAACTCGACCAGCTGCGGGCCAACCTCGGCGTCGACCGGCCCTTCGTCACCCGCTGGTGGGACTGGCTGACCTCCGCGCTCACCGGCGACCTCGGAACCTCCTCCGTCATGCGCCAACCCGTCGCCGACGTCATCACCGCCCGCCTCGGCTGGTCCGCGCTGCTCGCCGGCTGCGCCTTCGCCCTCGCCGTCCTCCTCGGCACCGGCCTCGGCGTCCTCGCCGCCCGCCGCCAGGGCGGCCCCCTCGACCGGACCGTGTCCGCCCTCGCGTACACCCTGGAGGCCGCCCCCGCCTACTGGCTCGGACTCCTCGGCATCTGGTTCTTCTCCGTCCGCCTGGGCGTCCTGCCCTCCGGCGGACTCACCGACGCCGCGAGCGACACCGTCACCGCCGGCCAGGTCGCCTCGCACCTCCTGCTCCCCGCGCTCGTCCTGGGCCTGTCCCAACTGCCCTGGTTCTTCCTCTACGTACGCCAGGGCGTCGCCGACGCCCTGGAGGAGGACCCCGTACGCGGCGCCCGCGCCCGGGGCCTGTCCGGACGCCGCGTCCTGCTCGGACACGGGCTGCGCTCCGGCATGCTCCCCGTGCTGACCCTCGTCGGATCGCGGGTGCCCGAACTGATCACCGGCGCCCTCCTGGTCGAGACCGTGTTCAGCTGGCCCGGCATCGCCGCCGCCACCGTCCAGGCCGCCACCTCCGTGGACTTCCCGCTGCTCGCCGCCCTGACGGTGCTGGCCACGGCCGCCGTCCTCGTCGGCAACCTGCTGTCCGACCTGCTCTACGGACTCGCCGACCCGAGGGTGGGCTTCGATGGCTGACCTCCACGACCGCGAGGCCCGCGCCGCCCGCCGGGCCCGCGCCGCCCGCCGCGCCCTCCCCGCCCCCCGCCCGGCCCCCGCGGACCCCGGCGCTTCCGAGGGCCCCGGCGCCCCCGAGCGCCGTTGGCGCGCCCGCGGCGGCTCCCGCCGCTCCACCCGCGCACTGCGCCTGGGCGCCTCGGCGACCGTGATGACGGTCCTCGTCCTCGCCGTGCTGCTCGTACCGCCCCTGGTCCGCCTCGACCAACAGGCCGTCGACCTCGCCGCGAAACTCCTCCCGCCGTCCCCGGCCCACCCCTTCGGCACCGACGACGTGGGCCGCGACCTGCTGCTGCGCTGCGTCTACGGCCTGCGCGTCTCCCTCCTCGTCGGACTGGTGGCCGCCCTCGTCGCCACCGTGATCGGCACCGCCGTCGGCGCCACCGCCGGCGCCCTCGGCGGACGCGTCGACCGGCTCCTCATGCGCGCCGTCGACACCCTGTCCGCCATCCCGCACCTGCTGCTCGGCATCTTCGTCGTGGCCATGTTCCGGCCCGGCGTCTGGCCCGTGGTCGTCTCCGTGGCCCTGACCCACTGGCTGTCCACGGCCCGCATCGTGCGCGCCGAGGTCCTCTCCCTGCGCGCCCGGCCCTACGTGGACGCCGCCGTCTCGGGCGGCGCCTCACGGCTGCGCGTCACCCTGCGCCACCTGATCCCGGGCGTCCTGCCGCAGGCCGGGCTGGCCGCCGTCCTGATGGTCCCCCACGCCATGTGGCACGAGTCGGCCCTGTCCTTCCTCGGCCTGGGCCTGCCCTCCCACCAGGCCAGCCTGGGCACCCTCGTGCAGGGCGCCCGCGGCTCGCTCCTCGCCGGCGACTGGTGGCCCACCCTCTTCCCGGGCCTGCTGCTCATCGTCCCGACCCTCGCCATCGCCGGGCTCGCCGGCGCCTGGCGCGACCGCCTCAACCCCCGCCGCCGCTCGGAGCTGACGCTGTGACCGCCCGCCACCCCGACCCGCCGCCGGCCACCGCCGCGTCCCCCGCGCCAGGCGATCCCGACACCCCCGTGCTCACCGCGGAAGGCCTCTCGGTGCGGTTCCGGATGCCGGGCGGGCGCCACGTGGAGGCCGTCACCGACGCCACCTTCCGGCTGCGCCCCGGGGAATGCCTGGCCCTCGTCGGCGAGAGCGGCTGCGGCAAGTCCGTCCTGGCCTCCGCCCTCCTCGGACTGCTCCCCGGCAACGCCGAGACCGCGGGCCACGCCCGCCTCGCCGACGGTCTCGACCTCCTCGCCGCCGACGAGGCCACCCTCGCCCGTCGCGTACGGGGCCGACGGGTCGGCCTGGTCCCGCAGAGCCCCGCCGCCCACCTCACCCCGGTCCGCACCGTCCGCTCCCACCTGGAGGAGACCGTCCGGGAACTCGCCGACCCCGGGCCGGCCGGCCGGCGGGCCGCCGCCGAGGCCGCCGCCGAACGGGCCGCGTTCCCCGCGAGCCACCTCGACCGCCACCCCCACGAACTCTCCGGCGGCCTCGCCCAACGGGCCGCCACCGCCCTCGCCCTCATCGGGGACGCCCCCCTGCTCCTCGCCGACGAGCCGACCACCGGCCTCGACCGGGACCTCGTCCACCGCACCGTCGACGAACTGCGCGCCCACACGCGCGACACCGGCCGCGCCCTGCTGATGATCACCCACGACCTGGCCGCCGCCGAGCGGATCGCCGACACCGTCGCCGTCATGTACGCGGGCCGCATCGCGGAAATCGCCCCCGCCGACACCTTCTTCCGCACCCCCGGCCCCCGCCACCCCTACGCCCGGGGACTGCTCGACGCCCTGCCCGAACGCGCCTTCACCCCGATCCCCGGCGCCCCGCCCGAGCTCGGCGCGCTCCCGCCCGGCTGCGCCTTCGCCGCCCGCTGCGCCCTCGCCGACGCCGACTGCCGCGCCACCCGCCCGGCCCTCACCGAAGGAGTGGCCTGCCACCGTGCTTGAGCTCAAGGGCGTCACCGCCGGCTACGACCGCCGCCGGCCCGTCGTACGCGACGCCCACCTGACCCTGGAGCCCGGCGAGGCGATCGGCCTGCTCGGGCCCAGCGGCTGCGGCAAGTCCACCCTCGCCCGGGTCGCCGCCCTCCTGCACCGGCCCGACGCGGGCACGGTCACCCTCGACGGAGCCACCGTCACCGGATTCCGCCACCGCGCCCCGCGCGCCCTGCGCACCGCCGTCGGAGTCGTCTTCCAACAGCCCCGCCTGTCCGCCGACCCCCGCCTGCGCCTCCACGACCTCGTCGCGGAACCGCTCCGGGCCACCGGGCGGCGCGCGGAGGCGGCCGCCGCCGTCGCCGACCTCGCCGAGCGGGTGGGCCTGGGCGCGGACCTGCTCGCCCGACGCCCCCACGAAGTCAGCGACGGCCAACTGCAACGCGCCTGCCTCGCCCGGGCTCTGGTGCTGCGCCCCCGCTGGCTGGTCTGCGACGAGATGACCGCGATGCTCGACGCCTCCACGACGGCGGCCCTCGTCGCCGTGGTCGAGCGGTACCGCGCCGAGACCGGCGCCGGGCTGCTCGCCGTGGGGCACGATCCGGTCCTCCTCGGCCGCTGGTGCGACCGTACGACCCGCTGGGATGAGGTCGCGCGCGGCTGACCGCCCCCGGCGGGGTCGGTCGTCCGTCGGCCGCCGTCCGTCGCGCGTCGCGCGTTGCGCGTTCGTGAATCCTCCCGCTCCTCCATGGACTCCTCGGGGCGCGCGATCTACCGTCTGGCGGCGGCTCGATCTCAGACGCGCTGTCAACACGACGCGGGAAGAAGGGGGTTGACCGGATGCCTCTCATCCGACTCCGACACGGACCACGACGCGAACCTCCGCCCCGACGCGGACGGCGACCCCGACCCCGGCTCCGGCTCCGGCTCCGGCTCCGGCCCGGAAGGATGCCGAACTGCGCCGTCGTCCCCGCCCTCGCCGCCCTGGCGCTGCTGTACGGGCCCGCCGCGACCGCACACGCCGAGGAGATCCCCAAGGCCCCGGGCCACCGGCTCGTCAGCCACTACGACGGAGCCCCCGCCACCGCCCTGCCCCTGCCCGGCCAGGCCCCGCCGCAGCACCCCTTCCTCGCGCCCAACGGCCGCAGCGGCATGCACGCGGACGCCGCCGGCAGCGCCACGACCCCCTGGTCGGGCCCCCTCGGCAGGAACCCCCGGGTCACCAGCGAGAGGGTGGCCGCCCTCGGCGGCGAGTGCGCCACCGCCACCTTCGACTCCGGCGGCCGGCTCGTCACCGTCTGCGGGACCTTCTCCGGCTTCAAGGTCAAGCTCCTGGAGCCCCGTACGCTCGCCACGCTCGCGGAGTACCGGCTTCCGCAACGCTCCTCGACGGTCGAGGCGATCACCTCGCTCGACTTCTCGAAGATCTTCAAGGACACCTCGGGCGGCGCCTACTTCTACCTCGACGACCGGGACCGGGCCGTCCTCGCAGACTCCCGTCAGCACGTCCTGCGCCTGGCCCATTCCCAGGACCCCGACGGCGTCTGGAAGTTCACCGTCGAGGACGACTGGGACCTCACCGGACACGTCCCCCACGACTGCGCCGACTGGACCGACCCACGGCCCAGCGGCACCTGCGACCCCGTGACCTCCGTGATGCCCGACTGGGACGGCCGCATCTGGTGGGTCACCCGACAGGGGCGCGTCGGCACCGTGGACCCCGCCACCTCACGGATCCGCTCCGTACGACTGGAGGGCGAGGAGATCCAGAACTCCTTCTCGGTCGCCGAGGACGGCGTCTCCATCGTCACCGACCACGCCCTCTACGGCTTCCGCGCCACCGCCGACGGAACCCCCGAGGCGCAGTGGCGCGAGACCTACGACCGGGGCACCGCGACCAAACCCGGCTCCGTGAACCAGGGGTCGGGCACCACCCCCGACCTCTTCGGCGACGGCTACGTCGCGATCACCGACAACGCCGACGACCGCATGAACGTCCTCGTCTACCGGCGCGGCGCGGACGTACCCGCCGACCGCCGGCTGGTGTGCCGGGTGCCCGTCTTCCGCCCCGGCGCCTCGACCACCGACAACTCCCTGATCACCTGGGGCAACAGCATCGTCGTCGAGAACAACTTCGGCTACGAGAACCCCACCTCGCTGCTCCTCGGCAGGTCCGTCGTCGGCGGGGCCACCCGCATCGACGTCCGCGCCGACGGCAGCGGCTGCGACACGGTCTGGGAGAGCGACGTCCGCTCGCCCTCGACCGTGCCCAAGCTCTCCACCGGCAACGGCCTGCTCTACTTCTACGAGAAGGAGCCCAACTTCTGGGGCGTCGACGCCTGGTACCTGACCGCCGTCGACTTCCGCACCGGAGAGCGCCGCTGGCGCCGGCTCACCGGTACCGGACCCCTCTACGACAACAACTGGGCGCCGATCACCCTCGGCCCCGACGGAACGGCGTACGTGGGCGTCTTCAACGGCATCGTCGCGGTCCGCGACGGCGACTGACCCCATCCGGCACGCGGCCCCAACTCGCCTGCCGTGCAAGTGAGTCGAAGCAGAGCCGGGAACCGTGAACGAGGCGTGAACTTCCCGGATGGCCGAAACCCGGCCGCGCGCCGCGCGGCCGGGCCTCCTCAGACCGCCGATTCGAGTTGCCGCTCCCTCTCCGCCCCCGCACCCGTCGCCGGCCGCGCCCCGTCCGCACCCGGCGGACCCGGGACGTCCGCCAGACTCGCCTCCAGGTCGTCGAGGGCCAGCCGGGCGGCGACGATCCGCTGCCGGACCTCCTCGGCGGGGTCGACGTCCTTCGCGGCGCGCTCCCGGGCGCGGGCGTCGGCCTCCTCCATCTCCCGCGCCTCGTCCAGGGAGTTGAGGACGACGCCGATCAGCACGTTGACGAGGACGAAGGAGGCGAGCAGCGCGTAGGAGGCGTAGTAGACGATGCTGAACCGGGAGATCTCCAGCCCGGCCCGGACCGCGTCGGTGAGCCCGTCCAGGGTGGTGAGCAGGAACAGGGTGAGCATGGCCCGGCCGATCGAGCCGTAGTGCCCCGGGTCGGACCCGGCGAAGCAGACCCAGCCGACCATGGCGTACACGTACAGGACGAGCGCGCCGACGAACAGGAAGCTGGCGGTCCCCGGCAGGCTGCGGCCGACCGCGAGCAGCAGGATCCGCAGGTGGGGCAGGAAGCGGGCGGTACGCAGGACCCGCGCCAGGCGCAGCAGCCGCAGGACGGTCGTGTTCTCGCGGAGCACCGGCAGGAACGCGGAGGTCACGATCAGCAGGTCGAAGATGTTCCAGGGGTCCCGGAAGAATGCTTTCGGCCGGTCCGCGTACGAGCCCACGCGCAGCAGCATCTCCAGCGTGAACAGGGTGAGGCAGACCTGTTCGGCGAGCAGGAGCACCCGGTGGTAGGCCTCGGCCAGACCGCTGTACGTCTCGGCCCCCATCAGCCCCGCGTTGAAGAGGATCACGCCGAAGACCACCATCCCGAACGACGGCGCCTCGGTGATCCGCCGGCAGCCGGCTGCCAGTCTCCTGCGGCCGGGTCCGGCCGGGGTCGGGTCGGTCATCTCGCTCCTCGTACTCGCTCGGGCGTCCGTGTGGGGGCGGACGCCGGCGCGCGCGGGGCGCGCACGCCGGTCCGCCCTGCTAACGCGGTACAGCCGGACGGGTTTCAACCGGTCTCGGACGACCCGCCCCCGGAACGTCGGCGTGCCGGACCGGAAACGCACGCGTGCCCGCCCCCGGAAGCGGGGCGGGCACGGTCGTGGCGAGACGGCGGTGACGAACCGCGGTGGCGAACCGCGGTGGCGAAACGATTCCTCAGGCGCGGGCGGCGGCGGCCTCCGGACGGCGCTCGGCGGGGGCTCTGCCGGCGCGGCCGGCGAACAGCCCGTCGAGGGCCAGGGCGCCGGGGCCGGTGAACACCAGCAGCAGGAAGGCCCAGCAGAACATCGCGGAGGCCTCGCCGCCGTTCTGCAACGGCCACAGCGACTCCGGCTGGTGCACCGAGAAGTACGCGTACGCCATGGAGCCGGAGGCCACGAAGGCCGCCGACCGGGTGCCCAGGCCCACCAGCACCAGGATCCCGGCGACGAGCTGGATGACGGCGGCGTACCAACCGGGCCAGGTACCGGCGGCGACGGTGCCGCCACCGTGCGCGCCACCGAGGACCCCGAAGAGCGAGGCGGCGCCGTGACAGGCGAAGAGGAGCCCGGTGACGATCCGGAAGAGCGCGAGGGCGTACGGCTGGGCGGACTGCAGACTTCCGGGCATGGGGGCTCCTTCGGTTGGGGACGGGTGCCGAAGTGTGTGCCGAGGCCGACGGCCGGGCGAGCCATAGGTTAGGTAGGCCTAAGGGGGTCGGCAAGCGCGGTTTTCGGCCGGCGCGGCGGCCTCCGGGCCGCCCGGCGGAGCCGTGCGGGACGGTCGCGTCGCGTCCCGCCCCCGCACCCCCGCGCGGGCCGGGGGAGCGGGGGAGCGGTGGGGGCGGGGAAACGACCGATGGCCGGGCCGGAGGGACCGGCCCGGCCATCGGCGCGGGTACAGCGGTGGTGCGGTACTGCGGTACCGCGGGGGTGGCGCCGGGCGCCGGGTGGGGCGGGCGCGTCAGCCTGCGTCGTCGCGCCGGGCGGCCTTCTCGGCCTTCTCGGCCTGCATCTCCTTGATCCGCACGGCTTCCTTGCGGACCTCGGCCTGGGTGGCGCGCTCCTTCTGGAGCCACTCGGGGTTGTCCTGCTTCAGGGCCTCGATCTGCTCGGTGGTGAGCGCCTCGGTGACCCCGCCACGGGCGAGACCGGCGATGGAGACGCCCAGCTTGGCCGCGACCACCGGCCGGGGGTGCGGGCCGTTGCGCCGCAGCTCCACCAGCCACGCGGGCGGGTCGGACTGGAGGGCGTTCAGCTCGGTGCGCGAGACGACACCCTCCTGGAACTCTGCGGGGGTGGCCTCGAGGTACACACCCAGCTTCTTCGCCGCGGTCGCGGGCTTCATCGTCTGGGTGCTCTGGTGCGACGTCATGGGGTCAAGGGTATCGAGCGTGTGCGCTACCTCCGACCACGACCGGTAACCTGGCGGGGTGACAGGCTCGGATGCATCCCCTTCGTTCAGGCTCGCCTACGTCCCTGGAGTGACGCCCACGAAGTGGGTGCGGATCTGGAACGAGCGGCTGCCCGACGTTTCGTTGACCCTCGTACAGGTCCCCTCCGCGGAGGCGTTCGACCTGCTGCGCGGCAGCGGCGCCGACGCCGGATTCGTACGCCTCCCCGTGGACCGGACCGATCTCAGTGCGATCCCGCTCTACACCGAGACGACCGTGGTCGTGATCCCGAAGGACCACGTCGTGGCCGCCGTGGAAGAGGTGTCGATCGAGGACCTCGCCGACGAGATCGTGCTGCACCCCCTCGACGACGTCCTCGGCTGGGAGACCCTGCCCGGACGGCCCGCCTTCGAGCGTCCCGAGACCACCGCCGACGCGATCGAGCTGGTCGCGGCCGGGATCGGCGTCCTCGTCGTCCCTCAGTCGCTGGCCCGCCTCCACCACCGCAAGGACCTCACCTACCGCACCGTCTCGGACGCCCCCGAGTCGCGGGTCGCGCTGTCCTGGCCGGAGGAGAAGACCACCGACCTGGTGGAGGAGTTCATCGGCATCGTCCGGGGCCGGACGGTCAACAGCACCCGGGGACGCACGCCGACCCCGCCCCAGCCCAAGCAGCGGGGGCGCGCCGACGCGGCCGGCGGCAAGGCGGGCGCGAAGGGCGGGGCGAAGCCGACCGGGAAGACGGGCGCGAAGACCGGGGGCAAGCCGGGTGCCAAGTCGGGCGCGAAGCCGACCGGGAAGTCGACCGGGAAGCCCGCCCGCGGCGCGTCCGGGGCCCCCAAGGCGGCCAAGCGCGGCAAGCCCCGCGGCCGACGGTAGGACCGTCCGGTAGGACGGTCCGGCGCCCGCTCTCGCGTTGCGGGGGCGGGGGCCTGCGGGCAGGGTCGAAGGCGCGACTCCCCCGCAGGAAGGTCGGACCATGCCCATCGCCACCGTCAACCCCACGACAGGCCGGACGCTGCGCACCTTCGACGCGCTCGACGCCGACGGCATCGAGGCCTGCCTCGCGGAGGCGGCACGGACCGCCGCCGACTACCGGCGCACCGGCTTCGCCGAGCGGGCCGCGCTCCTGGAGCGCGCCGCCGACCTCCTGGAGGCGGAGGCGGAGGACATCGCCCGCACGATGACCATCGAGATGGGCAAACCGCTCGGCGCGGCCCGCGCCGAGGCCGCCAAGTGCGTCAAGGCCATGCGCTGGTACGCGGCCCACGCCGAGTCCCTCCTCGCCGACGAACGCCCCGCCGACCCAGACGTGCGCGACGCCGGCGCCTCCGCCGTACGCGTGCTCTACCGGCCCATCGGCGTGGTCCTCGCCGTGATGCCCTGGAACTTCCCCCTCTGGCAGGTCGTGCGCTTCGCCGCCCCCGCCCTGATGGCCGGGAACGTCGGCCTGCTCAAGCACTCCTCGAACGTCCCCCAGACGGCCCTTTACCTGGGAGACCTCTTCGAACGGGCCGGATTCCCCCGCGGCTGCTTCCAGACCCTGCTCATCGGCTCCGCCGCCGTGGAGGGAGTGCTGCGCGACCCCAGGGTGGCCGCGGCCACCCTGACGGGCAGCGAGCCGGCGGGGCGGGCGGTGGCCTCCGTCGCGGGTGACGAGATCAAGAAGACCGTGCTGGAGCTCGGCGGCAGCGACCCCTACGTCGTCATGCCGTCGGCCGACGTCGCCCGCGCCGCCCGTACCGCCGTGACCGCCCGGGTGCAGAACAACGGCCAGTCCTGCATCGCCGCGAAACGGTTCATCGTCCACGAGGAGGTCTACGAGGAGTTCGCCCGCCTCTTCACCGAGGGGATGAGGGCGCTGACCGTCGGCGACCCGATGCTGGCCGGCACCGACGTCGGCCCCCTGGCCACCGAGGCGGGCCGCGCGGACGTCGAGGAGCTCGTGGACGACGCCGTACGGCGGGGCGCCACCGTGCTCTGCGGCGGCCGGCGCCCGCCGGAGTTCCCGGACGGCTGGTTCTACGAGCCGACGGTGCTGGCGGACGTCACCGCCGACATGCGCGTCGACCTGGAGGAGACCTTCGGACCCGTCGCCACCCTGTACCGGGTGGGGAGCCTGGACGAGGCCGTCGAGCGGGCCAACCACACGCCCTTCGGACTCAGCTCGAACGTCTGGACCCGCGACGAGGCCGACCTGGAACGCTTCGTCCGGGACCTCCAGGCGGGCGGGGTCTTCGTCAACGGCATGACGGCCTCCCACCCCGCCCTGCCCTTCGGCGGGGTCAAACGCTCCGGGTACGGGCGCGAACTGTCGGGCCACGGCATCCGCGAGTTCTGCAACATCACCACGGTCTGGCGGGCGGCGGACCCGGACTGACCGCGACCTCGGCCGCCGCTGCCTTCTCGGCTGTCACGGCCCCCTCGGCTGTCGCGGCCCCCTCGGCCGCCCGGGCTCCCTCGGCCACCCCGTCCGGGGCGTCCACGAGGGCGAGCACGTGCTCGGTGACCAGGTCCAGCAGGTCGGAGGCGGCCGCCCGGTCCCCGAGCACGAGGACGTTCAGGGTCAGCCCGTCGGTCATCGCCGCCAGGTAGCGGGCCAGCACCGGGACCGGGACGCGCAGCCTCAGGTCCATGGTGTCGCGCAGTCGCCGCAGCAGTTCCGCGTACGTCTCCCCGTACAGCTCGTACTGCCGGCGGGCGAGGTGTTCGAATCCGGGGCGGCGCAGCGCGTACTGGGTCAGCTCGTAGGTGAGCATGTGCTCGCCGGGCTGCGCGCTGACGTGGTCCCAGTAGGCCTGGAAGCCGGAACGGACGGTCTCGCGGAGGGTGGGCTTGGGGCGGATCGCCTCCCGCACCACCGAGATGTAGTGCGCGGTGATCGCCTCGATGACCGATTCGAGCAGCTCCTGCTTGGAATCGAAGCAGTAGTGGAACACGCTCAGTGACACGCCCGCCTCGGCGGCGATGGAGCGGGTCGTGGTGCGCGCGACGCCGTCCCGGGTCATCGCGCGGATCGCCGCCTCGGTCAGCTGCCGGCGTCGTTCGGCCGACGGCATCCGTGCCATGGGGTCCTTTCGCGTGGTGCGGGTGGGGCGGTGGGGGTGGGGCGGTGGGGGTGCGCTTGGCGGGCGGGTCGGGGCTGGACCGGGGCCGGGCCGGGGGCGGCCCGGGGCCGGTCGGATCGGTTCCGTCGATCCGACCGGCCCGGACGGCGGACGGCGTCAGCCGCTGTAGACGCCGACCTCATGGAGGGAGTACCCCCACTGGGTGCCGCGGCCCAGCCCGTGGATCCGTACGTAGCGGGCGGTGGTGCCGGCGAACCGTGCCGTGTCGAGGCCGCCGTCGCCGGCGGTCGTGGACCAGGCCGTCTGCCAGTTCGTCCCGTCGGAGGACAGCTCGATCCGGTAGGACCTGCCGTACGCGCGCTCCCAGTCGAGGGTGACCCGGCTCACCAGGCTCGGGGCGCCGAGGTCGATCCGCAGCCACTGGTCGTCGCTCCAGTCGCTGGCCCAGCGGGTGCCCCGGTTGCCGTCCACGGCCCGGTCGGGCGCGTAGCTGACGAACGGGTTCCACTCGGAGGAGCTGGCCGCGCCGGCGGCGCCGGCCGCGAGGTTCACGCCCGCCTTGTGCCGCTCGGAAGCCCCCCAGGTGCCGAGGTAGGACTCGGCGCCCCGGAACAGGTCGTCCACCACCTCCTGGCCGCCGACCTGCCGGATGTCCTCGATCCAGTCCGGGACGAGCCCGTAGTGCGAGGCGCCGTCGGTGTTGAGGTCCCACGTGCGCTGCCCGGTGGTCTGCCGGTCGATGACGGAGCCGCCGTCGACGCTGCGGAACGGGTAGCGCACCGGGTTCGAGGTGTCGGCGCCGCGCGGGCCCGGCCAACCGCCGACCCCGTTCATGTCGGTGCCGTAGCCGTACCCGACGCCGTACTTGTCGCGCAGCGCCTTGGTCCGCGCGGCCTCAGCGATGAAGCCCTCGGAGCCGTTCATGTACTGGGTGGCGAACCCGCCGAGCTTGTACAGGCGCTCGGTCCAGCCGAGGTCCATCCAGCTGTGCGAGGAGATGATGCCGGGGTACGACTCCGACTCCAGGATGTCGAAGGCCCGCCCGGCGGCCTTGACGCTCATGTGGTCGATCTCCAGCATCATCTTGCGCTTCATCATGCCGCGCACGGCGTACTCGCCGAGGTCGGTCAGGCCGCGCGTGTTGCACTGGGCGTCGGCCGCGTACCCGGGCACGCTCACCCCGGCCGGGAGCTCCTTCTGGGCGTTCGGGGCCGGCGCGAGGCCGATGGGGTTGTCCTTCTGCGGGCCCGTGCACTTCTCGGTCTGCCAGAAGGTGCCGGTGGACAGGAACTGGCCCACGTTGATCGCGGTGCCGAGGGCTCCGCCGTCGAACCGGACGCCGCACAGGGCGTTGTCGAACTTGTGGCACAGGAACATGCTGCGGACGCCGATCCTGTGCAGCTCGTCGAGGCCCCGGTCGATGTCCTGCCGGGAACACTGGGAGATGTCCAGGATCTGCTTGCAGCCGAAGGGCTCGGAGGTCTCGACCCCCAGCACGACGGCCAGCTTGCCCTGCTTGATCACCTCGCGGGCCTGGGCGGAGTCGGTGACGATGCGGAACCAGCCCTTGCCGGGGCCGCCGTACATCTTGTCGATGTAGGCCTGCATGTCGTACGTCTTCTGCGCCTCCAGGCGGATGGCGGTCATCTCGTCGCAGCCGCGGTCCTTGAAGAAGTAGACCGAGCAGATCACCCCGTTGGTGACGAGGTCGTTGACGAGGACCCGCTGGCCGCCGCGCCAGGCGCGTTCGACCCAGGCGTAGTAGTTCTGCTGGTGGGTCAGGGAGTCGTGGGCGGGCCAGTCCTTGAAGGTGGGCCAGCCGTCGGGGTCGTGCTTGCCGTCGCCGCCCTTGGTGATGAAGTCGAAGACGGCGAGGGTGCCGTCGGGGTAGTGCTCGGGACAGTCCTTCAGGGCGTCGGCGACACCGAGCTCCGAGAAGGGCTTGCCGCAGATGAGCCGGCCGCCGAAGCCCTCGTTGGACATCAGGTGGTCGTGCGCGTCCACGAAGCCGCGTACGCGTCCCTGGGCGTCGGTGCCCTTGAAGGGTTCGCCGGTGACGTTGATCTGCGAGTCGGGGCCGGGGCGCGCCGTCGGGTTCCACCAGCCCGCGTCGGCGACGGCGCCGGCATCGGCGCCTGCTTCGGCGTCGGGGTCGGCGGAGGAGCTGGGCACGGGGCCGAGCAGGATCGCCAGGACCGCGAGGAGCAGCGACAGGACGGCGGCGGGGCGACGCCGCCGGAACGCGCGGCGGCGCCGTGGGCCGGGGCGTGGGTGAGGGCGGGACGGGGGGTGAGGGTGTGGGGTCAAGGTCATCACTCGTGTCTTCGCTCGGCGTTGGGGGCGCGGTCGAAACAGGCATGACTTGTCATGCCCCGCACAAAGGGTGCGACGAGAATCGCGACTGGCGCGAACGGAGTCAAGGGTCCGGGACGGATGACCTGATGAATCGTCGGATCGTTCGAGGCCGGTGCGAGGTGGGAGGCGGATGGGGCGCGGGGAGGGGGCCGAGGAGGGGGCCCAGGGGGCGGCGCGGGCGCGGGCGCGGCCGGCGCGATCGGTGCGGTGAGGGGGTGTGGGGTGAGGGGCCGCGGGGTGGGAGTGGGGGCGTGAGGGTGAGGGGGCGGCGAGGCGAGCGGCGACGGCCGAGCCCCCGCACCGGGCTCCGGGCGGGGGCTGTCGGGCGGGGCTGCCCAGGGCAGGGGTTACTCGTGTTATCCCTGGTCAGCGGCCCGGGGTCATGTCGTAGGTGACCCACATCGTGCGGGTCGCCACCTGGTCGTACTTCGACCGGGCCCGGTGGTTGTCGTCGGCGGTGATCCACCGCACCACGCTCCACCCGCGCTCGGCGGCCAGTTCGCGCAGGGCGGCGAGCAGCGCGTCGGCCGCACCCGAACCCCGGTCCTCCGGGGCCACGAACAGGTCGTCCAGGAAGCAGCCGGTCGTCGCCGACAGCGGCCGGGCGAAGGGGCGGTAGTGGGCCAGGCCGAGCAGCCTGCCCCCGGTGTCCTGCGCGACCAGGGCGCCCACCTCGTGGGAGGGGTCGTTGATCCAACCCCAGACCGTCGCCGCCGCCTCCTCGGTCTGCTCCACCCGGTAGAAGTCGGCGTACCCGCGGTAGAGGACCCGCCACCGGTCGAAGTCCTCGGGCTGTGCGGCGCGGACCTGGATGTCGGACATGTGGGGTGCTCCCGGCGGTCGAAACGGTTACGGGGGCCGCAGGCCCCGGGGCCCGCAGCCCCTCGTGGTGCAGGCCACCGATCATGGTCGGCCGCGCGGCGGGTGGCAAAAGGCCGCCGTGTCGAAAGCGCGGACGGCGCATCGCCGCCGTGGACAAGGCCGCCGGACACCGCAACGTGGTGCGCGGCCCGGCAGGCGGCGTGCCCCCCACCCACCACTCCCGCCCCGCGACGGCCTCCGCCGCCCTGGACGGGCGGCGGAGGCGGGGGCCCGGGGCCGGGCCCGAGGCGGGTGCGGTGGAGTGGGGTAGGAGGCGCGAGGCGGTGGCGCGGGGCCAGGGCCGGGGCCCGGGGCCAGGTCGGGACCCGGCGGTCGGCCCGTGCCGTGGCCCCGCTCGCTCCTGGGGCCGGCGGCGCCGGATGCCGTGCGGCGGGCACCCGCGTCCCGACGCCCCGGTGCCTTGCCGATCGGGGTGTCGGTGCCCGCTGTGCGGCGGACGTACGGATCAGCAGATGCGCGGAAGCTGCTCGCCGATCGGCAGGTCCACCACCCGAGTGCCGCCGAGACCGGTACGGGCCACCACCATGCCCGGGTGCTCGGCGACGGCCTCGCCGATCACCGCCGCCTCCCGGCCCAGCGGGTGGGCGCGCATCGCGGCGAGGACGGCATCGGCGTGCTCGCGCGGGACGAACGCCACCAGCTTGCCCTCGTTGGCCACGTACAACGGGTCCAGGCCGAGGATCGCGCACGCGTTCGCCACGGGCTCCGGGACCGGGACCCGACCCTCGTGGAGGACGACACCGGTGCCGGAGGCGGCCGCGATCTCGTTCAACGAGGCGGCCAGGCCGCCCCGGGTCGGGTCACGCAACACGTGTAGCTCGGGAGTGACCGCGAGCATGGCCTCGACGAGCTCGCCCAGCGCCGCACAGTCGCTCTCCACGTCCACACCGAACTCCAGGCCCTCGCGGACGCTCATGATCGCCATTCCGTGGACGCCGATCGCGCCGCTGACGATGACGACGTCGCCCGGGACCACCCGCTGCGGGCGAAGGTCGACCCCGGCCGGGATGATGCCGATGCCCGAGGTGTTCACGTAGATCCCGTCACCGTGACCCGCCTCGACGACCTTGGTGTCCCCGGTCACCACCTCGACGCCGGCAGCACGCGCGGCGGCGCCCATCGCCTCGGCGACACGTGCCACCACGGCCAGCTCCACCCCCTCTTCGAGGATGAACCCGCACGACAGGTACGCGGGCCGGGCCCCGCTCATGGCCAGGTCGTTCACGGTCCCGTTGACCGCCAGGTCCCCGATGCAGCCGCCGGGGAAGAACAACGGCCGCACCACGTAGGAGTCCGTGGAGAAGGCGAGCCGTACTCCGCCCAACCGGACGGCCGCCGAGTCCCCGAGCCCGGCGAGCACCTCACCCCCGAACGCAGGAGCGAACAGGTGCTCCACCAGTTCGGCCGACAACGCGCCACCGCCTCCGTGGCCCATCACGATTCGGGGGCGGTCGCGCAGGGGCGCCGGACAGGTCCAATCGGTCACGTCGAGAAGGGCCCGGGGCTGCGCGATCCGGGACGGTGCGATGTCAGGCAACGGGGCTCGCCTCCCGAGAAGTGGCCGGAGCGGCGGCCTGGAGGTCCAGGCGCCGGTAGAGGTAGTAGGCGGCGCACGCGCCCTCGCTGGAGACCATCGTGGCGCCGAGCGGATTGCGCGGAGTGCACAGTCCGCCGAAGGCCTCGCACTCGTGCGGCTTCAGCAGCCCCTGGAGCACCTCGCCGCTTCGGCAGGCGGCAGGCTCCCGCGTGGTGATGCCGGTGACGGAGAAGCGGTGCTCGGCGTCGTACTCCCGATAGCGCGCCGACAGCCGCCAACCGCTGTCCGGGATGACGCCGATGCCCCGCCACGCCCGGTCGGTGACCTCGAACACGTCCTCCAGCATGGCCAGCGCGGCGGGATTGCCCTCCGGGCGGACGGCGCGGGCGTAGGCGTTCTCGACGGTGTGCTCGCCGCGTTCCAACTGCCGCACGGTGCGGCGTACGCCCTCCAGGATGTCCAGCGGCTCGAATCCCGTCACGACGATCGGCACGCGGTGGCGGGCCGCCAGATCCGGGTACTCGGCCATGCCCATGACGCTGCACACGTGTCCGGCCGCCAGGAATCCCTGCACCCGACAACTCGGCGAACGCATGATCGCCTCGATCGCCGGGGGGACGCGCACGTGGGACACGAGCAGGCTGAAGTTCGTGATGCCGAGCTTCCTGGCCTGGTACACCGTCATGGCGTTGGGCGGGGCGGTGGTCTCGAAGCCGATGCCGAAGAACACGACCTGGCGCTCGGGGTTCTGCCGCGCGATCTTCAGGGCGTCCAGCGGGGAGTACACCACCCGTACGTCGCCGCCCTCGCTGCGCACCTGGAACAGGTCGCGGCCGGTTCCGGGCACCCGGAGCATGTCCCCGAAGGAGCAGAAGATCACCTCGGGGCGCGAGGCGATCTCCAGCGCCTTGTCGATGACCTCCAGCGGCGTGACGCACACCGGGCAGCCGGGCCCGTGAATCAACTCAACCTCATCGGGGAGGAGTTGATCGATGCCGTGCCGGATGATGGTGTGGGTTTGGCCACCGCACACCTCCATCAGGGCCCACGGGCGGGTCACCGTGGCGTGGATGTCGTCGAGGAGCCTGCGGGCGAGCTCGGGATCCTGGAACTCGTCGATGTACTTCACCGCTGCGCTTCCTCCTGCCGGCTCTCGCCGTGGGGTGTCGCCGGGGATGCGAAGGCGCCCGGCGCGTTCGGAACGGGTGAGGCGCCCGGTGGGTGCGAGGCGCCGTCCAAGGAGTGCGGGGCCTCGGGCTCGCGGGAGGTCTCGGGGGTGGGGGAGGCTTCGGGGGCGGGGGAGGTCTCGCTCTCGGGCCAGGGGACGCCTCCCGCCCCGGCCGCCGCCTCCCACGGATCACCGAACTCCTCCTGGAGCATGCCGAGTTCCGCGAACAGTTCGAGGGTCTTCAGGGCCGACTCCTCGTCGAGCCGCTGGAGGGCGAAGCCCACGTGGACGATGGCGTACTCACCGACCCGGAGGTCCGGGAGGTACTCCAGGCACACTTCCTTCTGCACGCCGCCGAAATCGACGGTGGCCATGCGGGTGCCGTCCTTCTCCCCGATCTCAAGCACTCTGCCGGGTACCGCCAGGCACATGGGCTTCTCCTCGCTGTGGATGATCCGTAACGCGTGTAACCGCCGCCGCCACCATGAGCTGGCCGAGCGCCAGACCGCCGTCGCCCGGAGGTACCAGGGAGTGCCGGAGCACGGTGAAGCCCCGCCCGCGCAGCTCCCGCGCGCAGGCGCCGGACAGCAGGACGTTGGCGAAGACCCCACCGGTCAGGGCCACGGTCTCCGGGCCGTGCCGGTCCCGCGCGTGCGCGCACACCTCACCGACGAGCGCCGCCACGCCCGCGTGGAACCGGGCGGCGATCACCGAGGGGGACGTGCCGGCCCGTACGTCGGCCACCACGGCCGCCAGCACCGGCGCGGGGTCCGCGACGAGGCAACCCCCGGCGTCCGCGGCCGAGAGCCGGAGGTCAAACGTGTAACCCGCCCGCGCCGCCTCTGTCGCCCCCGCCGGCGCCAGGCATGCCGCCGCCTCCAGCTCGATCGCCGCCTGAGCCTCGTACCCGGCCTCGTGGCACACGCCCGCGAGAGAGGAGACGGCGTCGAAGAGCCTCCCCATGCTGGAAGTAAGCACGCAGTTCAGGCCGCGCTCCAACTGGGTTGCCAACACGTGCAACTCGGTGGGTGGGCAGGCCGCCACGCACGGCAGGTCCGCGCTCCACGGCAGCCCCGCCGCCCGCAGCAGGGACAGCGCCATCCGGTAAGGGCGCCGCACGGCCGCGTCGCCACCCGGCAGCGATGCGTACGCCAGGTGCGCATAACGCGTGTAACCCGCGTAGTCGGCGATCAGGAACTCCCCGCCCCACACCGCCCCGTCGTCCCCGTACCCGGTGCCGTCGAAGGCGACCCCGATCACCGGGCGGGCCCCGTCGAGACCGTGCTCGGCCATCGCGGACGCCACGTGCGCGTGATGGTGCTGAACACGTGTCACCGGACGCGGGCCGGCGTGTTCGCGGGCCCACCGGCCGGAGCGGTAACCCGGGTGCCGGTCCGCGGCGAGCATGACCGGACCGACCCCCGTGATCGACTCCAACTGCCGTTCGGCGCCATCGAAGGCGCGCAGCGTCGCCAGGTCGTCCATGTCCCCGATGTGCGCGGACAGCCAGGCCCTGCGCCCCTCCCCGAGGCAGAACGCGTTCTTCAGGTCCCCGCCCACCGCGAGCGCGGCCGGCACCGGCACCGGCAGGGTCAGCGGCAGCGGCGCGTATCCCCGGGCCCGCCGCAGGACCAACGGTGCGCCGTCGCAGACCCGTACGACGGAATCGTCGCAGGGCACGTGGATCGGCCGGTCGTGCGTCAGCCAGGCGTCCGCGATGCCCCCGAGCCGCTCCAGGGCCTCGGCCTCGACGGTGACGATGGGCTCGCCCGAGAGGTTCCCGCTGGTCATCACGAGCAACCGCGGCCCCTCCGGGTCCCCCGGCAGCCCCAGCAGCAGATGGTGCACGGGCGTGTAGGGGAGCATCATCCCCAGATCGGGACTGCCCGGGGCGACGGCGTCGAACCGTTCGTCCCGCCCGGCGGTCTCCCCGGGGCCCTCGGCAACCCCGTCCCGCCCCCCGTCCCGCGCCCCGTGCCGCTCCGCGCCCGCGCGCCGCAGCAGGACGATGGGCCGGGCCCCGCCGGTGAGCAGCTCCCGTTCCGCGGGCCCGACGGGCACGAGACGCTCGACGTCCGCGACCTCCCGGGCCATCAACGCGAACGGCTTGTCCCCGCGCCCCTTGCGGCGCCGCAACTCCGCCACCGCCACCGGGTTCGAGGCGTCGCAGGCCAGGTGGTAGCCCCCGAGCCCCTTCACCGCCAGGATCCCGCCCTCGGCCAGCACCCGGCGGGCCCCGGCCACCGGGTCGACCCCCGCCACCTCGCGCGGCGGCCGTCCGGCGAGCAGGCGCAGCCGGGGTCCGCAGGCCGGGCAGGCGACGGGTTGCGCGTGAAACCGCCGGTCGGCGGGGTCCTCGTACTCGTGGGCGCAGTCCGGGCACATCGGGAAGCGGGCCATCGTGGTGTGCGCGCGGTCGTACGGCAGACCGGTGACGATGGTGAAACGCGGTCCGCAGTGCGTGCAGGTGATGAACGGATGCCGATGGCGCCGGTCGGCCGGGTCCCGCAACTCCGCGAGGCAGTCCGCGCAGGTGGCCGTGTCCGGGGAGACGAGCGTCCGGGCCGGACCACCGGCCCGCGAGGCGACGATGCTGAAGCCGGACCCGCCCGCGAGGGGGACCTCGCAGTGGTCGACGGCGTCCACGACGGCCAGCGGCGGGGCTTCCGCGGCGAGCCGTTCGCAGAACTCCCGCACCGCCGCCGCAGATCCCTCCACCTCGGCGACGACCCCCTCGGGGGTGTTGGTGACGTGCCCCGCGAGGCCGAGCCCGGTGGCCCGTACGTACACGTAGGGGCGGAATCCGACGCCCTGCACCACGCCCCGGACGGTGACCCGGCGGCGCTGCACGGCTTCCATCAGCGGGTCTGCGCCACGGGCAGGGGGGAGCAACTCGTGTCGTGGTCGTGGTCGTGGTCGTGCGAGTGCGAGTGCGAGTGCGTGTGGCCGTCGTGGGCGTGCCCGTCCTGGGCGTGTCCGTCCGCGCGCGCCGCCTCCGCGGCCATCACCGGTACGTGCGCGGCCGCACCCGTACCCGTACCGACGGACAGGGCCCGCTCCAGGAGCAGCCCGACCCCCTCACCCGTACGGGCCGAGGTCAGCAGCACCTCCACGCCGGGGTTGACCCGCTGGACGTTCGCCCGGAAGCCGGCCTCGTCGAAGTCGACGGCGTCGGCGATGTCCGTCTTGGTGACCACCACCAGCTGGGCGAGTCCGAACGCCGTCGGGTACTTCAGCGGCTTGTCCTCGCCCTCCGTGACCGAGGCGAGCACCACCCGCAGGGATTCCCCGAGGTCGTACGAGGCGGGACAGACGAGGTTGCCGACGTTCTCCACGAACAGCAGTCGCGTGTCGACGGGCAGCCATCCGTCCAGGTGGCGGCCCAGCATCGAGGCCTCCAGATGGCACAGTCCGTCCGTGAGCACCTGCTTGACCGGTACGCCCGAACGCGCCAACCGGACCGCGTCGTTCTCGGTCGCGAGGTCGGCGGTGAGCGCGGCGACCGTGACCTCCCGCTCCCGGGCCAGGAGCAGTTCGCGCTCCAGCAACGCCGTCTTGCCGCTGCCCGGACTGGACAGCAGGTTGACGACCGCGGTGCCCCGTTCGGTCAGTTCGGCGCGCAGCGCGTGCGCCGCCACGTCGTTCTTGGCGAGTACCGCCTGCCTCAGATCGACCACTCGACACATGGTTCAGGCCTCCTCGGAGATGGGTTCACGGGCGGGGCCGGCGCAGTCGGGGTCGTCTTCCCAGGTCACGCTGAGGATCCGTAGCTCGCGGCCCGAGATCAGCTCGACGTCCGAAGCCCGCCCGCAGCCGGGACAGCACAGGTCGGGGGGCATGCCGACCGCCCACTCGTGCGCGCAGCCGCCGCACCGGGCGCGGGCGGGCACGGGGCGGGTGACGAGTACCGCGCCCTCCAGGACCGTTCCGGCGCAGGCCAGTTCGAAGCAGAACGCGAGCGAATCCGGTACCACTCCGGCCAGTTCGCCGACCTGGAGCTCGACACGGTCCACCCTGCGGGCGCCGCCGGCCCCCGCCGCTTCTTCCACCTGGCCCACGACGGCCATGGCGATCGACATCTCGTGCATCGGACTCCGTCCTGCCGCCGCTCATTACAGCGGCAGGACGGGGCCGGTGCGGTCGGGCACGCCGACGCCCCGCACGCCCCGTACGCCATTCGGGCGCGGGGCGTGCGGGGCGTGCGGGGCGTACGTGGCGTACGTGGGAGTGCGGACGGTGCCGGGGGGCACGGGCTCACATGCGGCTGATCCGCAGGTAGCGCTTGAGGTCCGGGAGGACCTGGGTGAGCACGACGGCCACGACCAGGGCCGCGGCCGTACCGATGACGCACTTCTTCACGGTATTCTCCTCGTGGTGACTACCGCACGCTGATCGCCTCACGGGGCACTCCTCGGGTCTGGACGGCCCCCGGCCGCGGCCACGGCCGGGGCGGGAGGTCGCGCTGCGGATCCGGCGCCGGGCGCCGGGTCGGCCGCGCGGGCTTCGGCGTCGGTTCCGGCTTCGGAGACGGGGTGGGCGCCGGTGCCGTCGGCCAAGAGGTCCAGGACCATCCGGACCGCGCCCGGTACGGCCTCGGCCACCGCCGGGCTCAGTCCGATGCCCTCCTCGACGCAGGCGGGCTCGCAGCCCACGACCAGGGTGCGCCGGGGCGGCGTGGAGTCCGTTCCCGCGCACAGGGTGCCCAGCAGGGCGAGGACGGCGTCGGGGGACATGTGGTGCCCGTCCAGGACGGCCGCGCCGGGCTCCACGCGCCCCGCCCCGCCCGCGCCCGACGGCTCGGCCTCGATCAGGTACAGGGTTCCGGGCGGGCCTCCGCGGGCGGTGGCGTCGACCAGGACGAGCGTGTCGTACCCGTCCAGGAGCTGGTACGCCAGGTGCACCCCGCGCACCCCGAAGTCCACGACCTCGACGTGCGCCGGCAGGGGCCGCGCGGACAGCGCCCGCACCGCCTCGACGCCGAACCCGTCGTCGCCGAGGAAGAAGTTGCCGATGCCGGCGACCAGCACCCGGCCGTGCGTCGTACCGTTCACGGGCCCTCCAACGGAGTGATCTCGTCGGGCTGGAAGTACAGGAACCGTCCCTGCTCCCGACGGATGTCCGCCCCCGGATCGCCCTCCACGGTGACGGCGAGGTGCACCCCGCCGTCCACGTCGTGCAGGACGGCCTCGACCAGCGCGGCCCGGCCCTGGAGGAACAGGTCCTGGGCGTCGGTGCGCCGCAGGCCGGGCCGCAGCCGCACGCGGCTGCCCACGCCGACCGGGGTGCCGTCGACGAGGATCCGGTCGCTGTCCGGGGCGGCGGGGGCGGTCCGTTCCGCGTGGGCGGGGTCCCACCAGGGCGTGTCCGGGCGGAACACCGCGTCGTTCCCGTCGGCGGGCTCCACGCCGAGCGACGGGGAGGGCGTCGGGGCCGGAGACGGGGCCGGCGACGCGGCGGGCGACGGCGACGGTTCTGGAGGCCCGGTGATCGCCCGCAGACCGCGTACCGCGCCGTGGAGGCGTTCCCACACCTCGGGCGGCATCGAGTCGGCCATGTCGATCACGGCGGCGGCACGGGGATCCGTCCCGCGCGCCTCGCGCTTCTCCTGCTCCGTGAGGGTCGCGGTGCGCAGGGCGAGGATCTCGTCGATCTCCAGGGCGTCGTACATGGCGCCCGCGCTCTCCGGGGCGATGGACGGGTGGTCCTCCAGGATGATGGGGGAGGAGAGGACCACGTCCGCGCGGCCCGCAGCGCCCGCCGGCACCGGCCAGGCGTGCCGGTTCTCGCAGCCGGCGACCGCCCCCCGGGCCCATTCGGGCGGGTCGGTCATCGACAGGAACGATCCGGCGCTCAGCCCCAGCATCAGGTGGGCGGCGACCAGCGAGTGGGGCAAAGCCGCCTCGCGGCCGCCCGCCCCGAGCGGGTCGGGGGCCCAGGCACTGGTGTTCTCCACCACCGCCGTGAGCTTCACGACCCGGTACGGGCCGTCGAGTTCGGCGGCGGACAGGCGCAGCACGCCGTCGAGGCGTCCCGTACGCCGCACCAGCCGGCCGACGGTCCGGCCGGCGCCGTCCGACACCGGCTCGACCTCCTCGCGGGCGGGCCGGGCGAACGGCAGGAGGACGTCGCCGCCGTCGAGCAACTCCGCCACGCCGACGGACACTTCGACGCGCTCCTCCGTCCCCTCGTCCCACGGGACCAACACCCGGTCGGGCAGGTGTAGTTCGGGAACCTCGGCGAACGAGCCGTCGGCCCGGGCCTCGTGGACCGTACGGCGCTGCGCGTGCAGGAAGCGCAGCTCGACCCGGAGCGTCGCCGCGCCCCGGGGCTCCATCAGGACCTCGGTCCGCTGGAACGTCGGCTCCTGCTGCTCGGGGGCCCAGGCGGGCGGGACCAGTACGCCGAACTGCCAGCGCATCCGGTTCTTGGCCGCCGAGGCGCGGTAGGGGTAGAGGACGTACCCCTCGAAGAGGACGGCGTCGGCGACCTGCCGGGCGGTGGCGAACGGATCCTCGCCCGCGGGCCGGTCGGGCCGGTCGGGCTGCTGGGCGTCCTCGGCGGGCTGCGGGGCGGGGGGTCGGTCGGCGGGCTGCGTGGCGGCGGGCCGGTCTGCGGGCCGGTCGGCCGTCGTGGGGTGCGAGGTGGCGGTCACGGGGCCGTCCTCTCGGAGACGGTGACCCGAGGCAGTACGGTCCCCAGTCGCAGGGGCTCCGACGGGGGCTCGGGGGCGGCGGCGTCGAGCAGGGCCCGCACCGTGGCCTCCCAGGAGGCGAGGGAGTGACGCGAGCGGAACGCGAGCAGCTCCGCCATCGTGTCGCGGGGCAGCCGCAGCCAGCCGCACCCCGGGAAGTGCTGCTCGACCATCTCGCGCCAGACGGTGGCCGGCAGCCGGTACGAGGCCTCGCGGTCCCAGGGCACCGGCTCGACGCGGAAGCCGCCGGCGCCGGTGAAGGCCGTGCCGGAGAACAGCATCAGCAAGGGGGCCTCGCCGTCCTCCAGCGCGTTGAAGTAGCGGGTGGAGGCGATGTCCATGTCGTAGGTGCAGGGGACGACGAGGTCGATCTCGGTCTCCCCGGTGAAGCTGGGCACCATGACCGAGACCTGGGCGAACTGCACCGGCTGGAGCGTGTTGCCCCAACGGGAACGTTCCCCGAACAGGTCCGCGAGGCCTTGGGCCTCGGTGCCCGAGTAGTCGCGTCGGGCGGGCTCGATGCGCAGCTGGCAGCGCAGGGCGAGGGCGTGAACCCGGACGTCGGCGCCGGCGGTGACGCGGAGCCGGAAGACGAGGGTGGGGCCGGCGGCGTAGGGGTCGGCGCGGACTGCGTTACACGTGAAACCCAGCTCGGTCGGGGTCGGGGTCATGACGCCATTCCCTCCTCCAGGATGCGGGCCCTGCGCCCGACCTGCTCGAAGAAGGCGTCGAGGGCGGCCCGAGCCTCGGCCCCGCCATCGAAGCCCTGCCACAGCATGCGCATTCGCCCCACCAGCTCGTAGCAGATGTCGATCGGCACCAGATGGCACGTGTTACCGCCCGCGGGGGCGCGGCGCAACAGCAACGCCTCCACGTCCGGTTCGAGCAGTACGGCCAGCCGGGTGGCGCCCAGCACGCTCTCCCAGGTCCGTGGGTCGAGTTCGCTCTCGGTGGCCCCCGCCGGGCTGGGGTAGAGGGCGACCAGCCGGTCGAGCGCGGCGTTGCGGAAGAAGAACGCGACACCGACGGGGATCCGCAACGCCTCCCAGGCGCTCTCGTCGATCCGGTGACCGGGGTCGGCGAGGTAGCGGTCCGGGACGGCTCGGTAGCGCCCGGTCCGGGCGTCCGCCCGGTCGAACAGCAGGGCGCAGGCGGTGCAGGCGCAGACGAGGGAGCGGCGTTGGGTCTCCACGAGGTGGCGGTGGCCCTCCTCGGGCACCACCACCCCGCACAGTTCGCAGGCCTCGGCCCGGGGCTTACGGGGCCCCGCGAACCGCCGCAGGCCACGCGGCCCGCCCGCCGTCCGGGCCGCCGCCGACTGGCCCGGCCCGGAGAGTCCGGGAAGGTGAGGGCTATCGGGGCCACCGGGACCACCGGCCGCACGCCGGCCGGTCCCTGGCACGCCGGAGCCCGCGCCGTCGGTGTCGCGTGTAACGGCACCGTGCGCCAGGTCGCCGCGCACCTCCGCCCCCGCCCCACTCGCCGCTGCCCCCGCCACCGGGCCCTTCACGGCACCCGCACGGGGGAGTGCGGGCGGACGCCGATCTGGAGCAGCGGCGCGTCCGGCGCCGGCGCGGGCTCCACCAGCACCTCCGTCACCTCGGGGGCGAAGCAGGCCAGGGTGTCCTCCAACGCCCGCGCGACGGCGTCCGGGTCGCTTCCGCCGCCACAGCCGCAGCCCCCGGCCGCCGCCCGGGGGCGTACCCGCAACACCCCCGTGGCCGCGTCGAACCCGACGGCCTCGACGGCGTCCCCGGCCGCGACCAGGGCACGCCCGATCCGCATCGCCACGTCCTCGGGGTGCAGCCCGTGCAGCGAGAGCAGGCTCGCCACGAGCTCGTCGCCCAGCACCGGCTCCAGTGGCCCCGCGCCGACGCGCTCCACGATCCGGGCGAGGCCCGCCCCGTAGAAGTCCATGAGGACGCGCACCAGCTCCTCGGCCGCCGCGCACGCCCGCCGGTCCCCGGTGTCGGCCAGCCGGTCGAGGACCTCCTCGACGCGTACGCCCGCCTCCCGGGCGTCGGTGGCGGCGCTCATCCGCCCAGTCCGCTCAGTCCGGTGGGCACGTGCATCGTCTTCACCGTCTTGCCGCCGCCCACGTACATGTGGACCCCGCAGGGCAGGCACGGGTCGAAGCTGCGCACGGCGCGCATGATGTCGATTCCCTTGAAGTTCTCCGGGGAGTTCTCCTCGAAGATCGGGGTGTTCTGGACGGCGTCCTCGTACGGACCCGGTGTGCCGTAGCTGTCGCGGACGCTGGCGTTCCACGGAGTCGGCGGGTACGGGTGGTAGTTCGCGATCTTCCCGTCGCGGATCACCATGTGGTGCGACAGGACGCCGCGCACGGCCTCGGTGAAGCCGACCCCGAGGGCCTCGTCGGGCACCTCGAACTTCTCCCAGGTCTGGGTGCGACCGGCGCGCACCTCGGCGAGCCCCTTCTCGGCGCAGTGCAGCGCGATGGCCGCCGCGTAGGCCTGGAAGTACGTCCGGGCGCGGTTGCGCTCCAGGGCGTTGCTCCACTTGGGGATCTTCCACTCGAAGCGGGTCTCGGGCTTCGTCATGGTGCGGGGCAGGGTGATCACGACGCTGTGGCCGGTCGCCTGCACGTAGTCGGTGTTCACGAGCCCCGACAGGGCGGTGGACCACAGGCGGGCGATCGGGCCGCCACCGGTGTCGAGGGCGAGGTGGTCCTTGCCGTCGAACCAGCGGGGCGACATCACCCAGCTGTACTTGTCGTCGAAGTTCCGCTTCTGCGGGGCCGGGATGGTGTGCTGGTTCCAGGGGTGGCGCGGGTCGACGGGGTTGCCGAGCGGGTCGTGGGTGACGAACTGCTCCTTGCCGTCCCAGTCGTCGTAGTACGAACTGCCCAGCAGGATCCGGATGCCGAGGTTGATCTTCGTGAGGTCGTTGGTGACCAGCTTGCCGTCGACGACCACGCCCGGGGTGACGAGCATCTTCCGTCCCCAGTCGGTCATGTTGGCGTACGTGAAGTCGCAGTACTCGGGGTCGTTGAGGGCGCCCCAGCAGCCGAGCAGCACGCGGCGGCGGCCGACCTCCTCGTAGCCGGGCAGGGCCTCGTAGAAGAAGTCGAACAGGTCGTCGTGGAGCGGGACGACCCGCTTCATGAACTCGCAGTACCGCATGAGGCGGCTCATGTAGTCGGTGAACAGCTGGACGGAGGCGATCGTGCCGACGCCACCCGGATAGAGGGTGGAGGGGTGCACGTGGCGGCCCTCCATCAGACAGAACATCTCACGCGTGTAACGGCTGACCTGGAGGGCCTCGCGGTAGAACTCGCCCTCGATGGGGTTGAGGGAGCGCATGATGTCGGCAATGGTCTTGTAGCCGTGCTCGCCGGCGTGCGGGGCTGGGGTCCGCTCGGCCTTCTCCAGGACGCCCGGGTTGGTCTCGCGGACCATCTTCTCGCAGTAGTCGACCCCGACCAGGTTCTCCTGGAAGATGTTGTGGTCGAACATGTACTCGGCGGACTCGCCGAGGTTGATGATCCACTCGGCGAGGTGGGGTGGCTTGACCCCGTAGGCCATGTTCTGCGCGTAGACGGAACACGTGGCGTGGTTGTCCCCGCAGATGCCGCAGATGCGACTGGTGATGAAGTGCGCGTCACGCGGGTCCTTGCCGCGCATGAAGACGCTGTAGCCGCGAAACACCGACGAGGTGCTGTAACACTCCGCCACGCGCCGCTGCTTGAAGTCGATCTTCGTGTGGATGCCCAGGCTGCCCACGATCCGGGTGATCGGATCCCAGGCCATCTCCACCAGTCCGCTGCCGTCGCCGGCCGCCTTCGTGTTCGGTGTCATCGTGTCTGCCGTTGCCCTTCTTCGATGCGTGCGGTGCGGTGCGGTGCGGTGCTGGGCGATGCGGGCGGTGTGGTGCGTTGAGACGCGGTACGGGGACGCCCGCGCGGCGGGGCGGGAGCGGCGGGGGACCGGCCGCCCCCGGGTGTCCGGCCTCACCAGGGCGGGCGGTACCCCGTCGCCAGGCGGTCCCCGGTGTGGCGCCACTTCGGCTCCTGGTCCACGGTGTGCGCCGTGACCGCGCGCAGCTTGCGGATGAGCTTCCCGTAGGCCGAGCTGGCGGTGGCGGACACCTTCGCGCCCGGGGGTTCGTCCATGAACGGCATGAACTTGTCGGGGAAGCCGGGCATGGTGCAGGCGATGCAGATCCCGCCGACGTTCGGGCAGCCGCCGATGCCGTTCATCCAGCCGCGCTTCGGCACGTTGCACTTGACCACGGGGCCCCAACAGCCCAGCTTGACCAGGCACTTGGGGGAGTCGTACGTCGCCGCGAACTGGCCCTGCTCGTAGTAGCCGGCCCGGTCGCACCCCTCGTGGACGGTGTTGCCGAACAGCCACGTCGGGCGCAGCTTGTCGTCGAGGGGGATCATCGGCGCGGAGCCCGCCGCCTGGTACAGGAGGTAGGTCAGCGTCTCCGAGAAGTTGTCGGGCTGGATGGGGCAGCCCGGCACGCACACGATCGGGATCCCGGCCTTCGACTTCCAGTCCCAGCCCAGGTAGTCGGGCACGCCCATGGCACCCGTGGGGTTGCCCTCCATGGCGTGGATGCCGCCGTACGTGGCGCAGGTGCCGATCGCCACGACGGCGAGGGCCTTCGGGGCCAGCCGGTCGATCCACTCGCTGGTGGTGATGGGTTGTCCGGTGGCGGGGTCGTCGCCGAAGCCGCACCAGTAGCCTTCCGGCTTGATCCGCTCGTTGGGGATGGATCCCTCCACCACCAGCACGAACGGGTCGATCTCGCCGCGCTCGCCCTTGAAGAACCACTCGATGAACGTGTCCGCGCCACCCACCGGGCCGCACTCGAAGTCGATCAGTGGCCAGTGCACGGCGATCTTGGGCAGGCCGGGCAGGACGCCCGTCACGATCTCCTCGATGCTCGGCTGCATCGCCGCCGTCAGGGAGACGGAGTCGCCGTCGCAGCTCAGGCCCGCGTTGATCCAGAGGATGTGGATCGGGGGGTCTTCGGCGGGGGCGGACGGTGCTGCATCCATGAGGATGCCTCCTTGGGGAGGGAACGGGGAGGGGAGGGGCGCGGTGCGCGGCGGTCGGGCCGATCCGGCCTCACCTTTCTTGCTAACAGCCGACGGCCCCGGGCGCTTCGTCATGTGCGGCCAGTCCAGTGACGGCGGTAACGGCAGGGGTCGAGCCGGCGGGGGCGGCGAGCATGGCGTCGGTGGGCGTGGAGGGGGCGGTGCGGGCGGATGCGGGGTGGTTCGGGGTAACACGTGTCAAATGGGGTGGCGTGGCCGTCGGCGTTTCCTTGCGTACGAAGGCCCGGCGCAGCGCGTGGTACGGGGCGGCCGGGTCGAAGAACGTGCGGCGCATCAGTGCCAGCTCCGCCTCCCGGTACGAGGCCAGCGGCCGGGCGGCCTCGTCGCGCTCGCGCAGCGCCTTCTTCTCCGCGATCCGGGACTGCGCCCCCGGCAGCGCCGCCAGGTGCGCCGCCAGCCGCGCGCTCTCGCCCGCGAAGGCCTGGGGGGTGCACGTCACCGTACGGTCGACCAGCCCGAGCCGCCGCGCGGACGCGGCGCTCAGCGGCAGCGCCTCGGTGGTGAGCCGCTCGGCCACCGCGGCGCCGACGCGGCGCGGGAGCGTGTACGTCCAGTACTCGGAGCCGGACAGGCCCATCAGCCGGTAGTGCGGGTTCAGCACCACCCCGGAGCGGCACCAGACCTCGTCGGCGGCGAGCGCGAGCATGGCCCCGCCGGCGGCCGCGTTGCCGCCGAGGGCGGCGACGACGAGCCGGTCGGTGGTGGTCAGGACCGCCTCGACCAGGTCGTCCATCGCGTTGATGTTGGCCCAGGACTCCTCGGCCGGGTCGGCGGCGGCCTCGATGACACCGAGGTGGATGCCGTTGGAGAAGAAGTCCCGGTCGCCGCCGAGGACGAGGACGGAGGTGGGGCGCGCGCAGGCCGCCCGGTAGGCCTCCAGCAGCCGCTGGCAGTGTGGGGTGCTCATCGCGCCGCCGGGGAAGGTGAAGGACAGCAGGCCGACCTGGCCCTCCTCGCGGTAGCGGATGTCGGACCAGGTGCGGCCGTGCAGCCCGGTGCGCGGCGGCGCCGGATGTTCGCGCAGTACGGGCAGCCGTGCGCCCAGCGCGATGGTGGCGGGCAGCTTGACGGGCGCCGGCGCCCCCGGGGATCGGCGGGCCCGCAGCTCCGGAATCCAGACGGCGCCGTCGACGGTCGCCCGGCAGACGGCGCCCGCGCGCGTGGCGAGCAGGTCGCCCGGGCGCCCGCGCAGCCGGTGTTCGGGGTGACCGCCGTGCAGGTACCACTCGGTGCCCATCAGTTCGTCGAGGACGCCCGGCCGGGAGTCCGCGGCCCGCAGCGTGCGCAGGACCCGGTCGGTGGAGTCGGACTGCCAGTCGATGCGGCGGGCTTCCTGGCGCAGGTACGGACGGGTGCGGGCGGTGGCGGCGTCCTGCGGGAGGGGGGTGAAGGCACGGGAGGTGAACCGTTCGACGGCCAGGAGGACGGCCTCCAGGGCGGCGTCGGCGATCTCACCCCGGTAGAGGTCGCTCTTGGAGATCGGGGGCACCGGACACTCGACGCAGGCCCAGACGTCGCCGGCGTCCATCTCGGCGGTGGCCTGGAGCACGGTGACGCCCCATCGGTCGACCTGCTCCTGGACGGCGCGGTCGAGGGAGGACGGCCCCCGGTCGCCGACCGGTCCCGGGTGCACGATCAGACACGTGTAACGGGCCCACACCGTCTCGGGGAGCGCCGTCGTCAGCATCGGGGCGAGGAGGAGGTCGGGCCCGTGACGGGCTACGACGTCCGTCAGGTCGACGCCCGGCAGGGCCAGTTCGACCGCCACCCGGTGCCCGCGGTCGCGCAGTTCGGCGTGGACTCGCTGCGTGAGGCTGTTGAACGCGCTCGCGACGAGCAGGACGTACACGTGATCTCCCAGCGGCGGTTCGGTGCCACGACGGTGCGACGGCCGGCTTGATCGGTTACTCGTGACCGGAGCATGACCGGCCGCGAGCGATCGTGAGCCATCAGCGCGCCACCACGCCCGAAGCGGTGCCGGCGTGTCACCCGAAAGCGCAGCCGCGGGCCGCCACCCGGCCTCACCTTCAGCCGCATGCGCGCGGAGGCGGTCGGGACGACCACCCTCCTCACGGCCCCCGACCTGCCGTAATCCGGGCCTGAGGCAAGCGGAAGCGAAACGGAATCAGGACGGAAAAACTGTTCCAATCGCTTTTAAATGACCTTGGAGGGACTTTCAAAAACTCCTCAATCGCGCCTCAAGCGATCCTGTGGGGACTGGCGGGAACCTTGTGCCAATCGCCGCAGGAAAGGCGGGAATCGACCCACTTGGGGGTCGGATCCCCTTGCCCGGCCGGTGATGGCAGGCCGAATAGTTACCGAGTTGGCCAGGTCGTAAGGAAATTGCACATCATAGACGGCTCATGGATTTCTCTGCGATATCGTCGATTCAATGCATTCCTCGGGCGCCGGAAAATTCGGCTCCGTGGATTGCGGTCGATTGCGCGGAGTGAATCCTGAATTCACCTCACCCAAGGGAGAAGCATATGTCTGACATTGCGCGCAACTCCGAGTTCGACCTCCAGGACCTGGAGCTCGACCTCGGCGACCTGTCCATCACCTCCCTGCGTGACACCGCCGCGCTGCCGGAAGGCGGAGCGTCCTGGGGCAGCAGCTCCTGCCAGGGCTCCTCGTCCTGCAACCAGACGATGGGCGACCGTCCGGTCGAGTAGTCGTCGCCGCGCTTCGGATAACACGCGTCACCACACCGAACACCGAACGTCCCACGACAAGAGGAGAGACCATGAACCACGCGACCCCGGCCGACGGCTTCGACCTCCAGGACCTGGAGCTCGACCTCGGCGACCTGACCGTCACCTCCCTGCGTGACACCGCCGCGCTGCCGGAAGGCGGAGCGTCCTGGGGCAGCAGCTCCTGCCAGGGCTCCTCGTCCTGCGCCCAGCCGACCACGGACACGCCGACCCTCTGACACTCGGCAATCCGTACGCAGCGCGTCTCCCGCCGCACCCCGCTCGTGCGGCGGGAGACCGCGCGAAACCACCGACAGGACGGGGACCGCCATGCCGCAGCCGCAGCCCTCCACGGTCGCCGACGTCGACACCGTCGCCGCCGTCGACGGGTACCACGTACGTTCCGCCCCCCACGCTCTGATTCGCTTCACCGTGCTCGCCCACCCCGCGCAGGGGCGGGCGGCGGCGGACTTCCGCACCCTCCTCACCCGCCTGAGCGGGCTCGACACCGCACTCGCCAGGATCACCGGCCCCCTCGGCGACCACCTCCACGACAGTTACGCCGGCCACCCGGAGACCTACCACCGTGACGTGGTGCTGCCGCTGCGCCGCGCACTGCACAACGGCCGCGAACCCCGACCCGCCCTCCTGGAACGCCTCGACGACCTCCCGGACCGGATCCCCCTCCTCGCCTCCTGGCTGGCCCTGCGCACGCGGCGCTCGGCACTCCTCGCGCGCCTCCCGGACGCGGCCGAGGCCGCGCTGGCCGACGAACGCGACGCCCTGGCCGCCCTGTGCCGAGACCCGGCCCTCGGCAAGGCCGTCGCCCTCACCAGCGGCGACCTGCTGCGTGCCGTCGAGCGGGCCGCCACGGGCCCCGTCGACCGCCGCACCCGCAAGGAGGAGCCGACCGTGCTGCGCTACGCCCTGCGTGCCAGCACCAAGACCAGCCCCCTGTCCTGGTTCACCGCCGTCGGATGGGGCACGCTGACCCGGGAACCGGCCGCGCCCGTGCCCTCGTGGGGCGCCCCCGAGCTCCACGACGGCCCCCTGCGCTCCATCGTGAAGGTCAACCGCACCCTCACCACCGCCCTCGTCCTCGCCCTGCGCGACGCCCCCCACCGCCTGGCTACGACCCCTCACCGCATCACCAGCACCGCCCGCATCGCCGACGGGCGCGCGACGTACTCGCGGGACCGGACCTCCTTCTCCGGCGGGCGCTACCTCGTCGCCGACGAGGACGAGGTGGCCCTGCCGTACGGCGGCCCCCTGCGCCTCCTCACCGAACACCTCGCCGACACCCCCCTGCACCTCCCCGAGCTGACCGGACTGCTCACCGCCGCCCTGAGCGCCGCCGGTCACGGCGCCCACGACGCGGCCGAAGCCTTTCTCGACCGTCTCCGCGAGGCGGGACTGCTCGTGCCGGGCGATCCACTCCCGCCCCTCGCGAGCGACCCCGTCGGCGGCATCGCGGCATGGCTGCGGCGGATCGCCGCACCGCGCCCCGAAGAGGCGGTGCCGGTACACATCACCGGCGTGGTCGCGACGCGCGCCGACGAGGTAACACGTGTTGCCGACGCGGCGCGCGCCGAGAGGATCGCCGAACTCGGACGGCTGACCGCGACGTTCGCCGACGCGCCCGCCGCGAACCGCCCCGCCCTGCTCGCCGGCCTCTCCCGGAGCTGGAAGGAGACCCTGGCGGACGCCGGACGCCCCGTCCCCGAAACCGCGGCCCCCCTCACCGTGCTCTCCGAGGACGTCGTCACCCCCCACCCGCTGCACCTCGACGGCTTCCTCGACAGCGCCGACCGCGAGGCCCTCGGCGAAGTCACCGCCCTGGCGGAACTCTTCGACCTCGGCCACCTCGTCCGCCGCATCCTGCGCGACCGCTTCGTGGCCCGGTACGGGCACGGCGGACGCACCGGTCACCCGTGGGAGTTCGGCGCGGAGGTCGTGGAGGCGTGGCAGACCGCCGGCAGCCTCGCCGACCTCAACCCCTCCGACCGTGCCGACCTCCCCACCGGCACCGAGGAACTGGCATTGCTGCGGCAAGAGTTCGCGCGCGCCGCCCAGGCCGCCGCAGACGACCAGCGCGGTGCCACCGAGGTGGTCCTCCCGCCGGAACTCGTCCGTTCCCTCGGCCCGCGCCTGCCCGGCTGGGCCCTCGAGCGCCCACTCAGTTACTCGTATTTCCTCCAGAAGGCCCCGACCCCCGGACGCGACCTGCTGTGCGTGAACCACGTGTACGGCGGCTGGGGCCGCTTCAGCAGCCGCTTCCTCGACACCCTCGACCCACGCGCCGGCGCCGGGGTGTCCGAGCAGATCCGCCAAGGGCTCGGGCCCGGAGCACGGGCCGCGCAGATCCGCCCCGTGGGCGGCTTCAACGCCAATCTCCACCCCCTGTTCGTGCCCGACGAGATCGGCCCCGACCGGCGGTGGGCCTCCATCGGCGAGGGAGACCTCGACCTCGTCCACGACGAGGCCACCGACCAGGTCCGCCTGAGCCTGCGTTCCACCGGGGAACTCCTCGACGTCCTCTACGCGGGCTTCCTCGCCCCCGTCCTGCTGCCCCGCCGTATCGGGGCCCACCTGGCCGACCACCCCCACGGGGTCGTCGACTTCCTGCCGCTCGTCCCCAGGCGCGCCCTCGACGCCCCCGGGGGCCGGGTGCTGATCGCCCCCCGACTCAGCCACCGGCACGTGGTGCTGCGCCGCCGGCGCTGGACGCTGTCACCCGGCGTGGTGGCGCGCCTGCGTGCGGACCTCGCGACCGGTGGCCCCGTACCAGCCGAGGCGGTGGCCCGCTGGCGTGCGTTGCTGGACCTTCCCGAGCAGCTGTTCCTGCACCCCGTCGCCGCCACGTCCGTCGGCCGTCCCGCCGAGGACTTCCTGCGGTCGATCGACCGCCCGAAACCTCACTTCGTCGACCTCGGCAACGCGTTGCACCTGCGTTGCCTGCATAAATGGCTGGCCCGCCACGGCGATGGCGCCGTGTTCGAAGAGGCCCTGCCGGCTCCCGGCGGCCTGACCGAGCCCACGCGCGCGACCGAACTGGTCCTGGAGGTCTACCGGGCCGGACGCCGGTCAAGATGACACGCCGAAGCCGCGAGAACCACCCGTCCTACCCGTCCCACCCGCCCCGCCCCCAGACGACGGAGGAAGAGAACGTGCCGGGAGCAGCGCAGCACCCCGCCGACGACGCCTCGAACGGCGTCGCCCTCGCCCGGAACTCCGACCGGGACCGCGGCCTTGCCGGTGACGACGCCCTCGACGTGGTCGCCTACTACCACCAGCCCGTCAAGGCCCGGCTGTTACACGAGTTACTCCTCCCGCTCGCAGCCGCCCACGAGGCCGAGGGCCTCAACGCCCACGTCGAACGCCACTGGCTCCACGGCCCCCACCTACGACTGCGCCTGCACGGCCCGCGCGCCCACCGGGAAGCCGCAGCCACCATCGCCGCCGACCGGATCCGCGAGTGGATCCACCTCAACCCCTCGCGCGGTGACCTCACCGACGACGAGCTCCTGCGCCAAGCGGCCGAGGCCGGGCGCGCCGAGCTGATCCCCCCGCCCTACGGGCCGATCGTCGCGGAGAACACGGTGCGGATCGAGCCTGTCGACGGATCCTCCCTGCGCTCCCTCCTCGGCGACGAAGGATCCGACCTGCGCGACGAGTTGCTGCGTGCCGGACTCCCCGCACTGCGCGCCGGCGCCGGCTTCCTCGCAGCCCACGAACACGACCCCGGTCAGGGCGCGCGGGCCCGGCTCGCGCTCGCCGTGACCGCCCTCGTCGCGCACGCCCGCGCCCATCCGGGCGGGCTCGCGGGCGGCCACTACTCCTACGTGTCCCACCTGGAGGACTTCCTCGTCCACGACGACCCGGACGGCCGCCTCCGCGCGGGGTTCGAGCGCCGCTGGGAGCGCGCGGCGGAGACGGTGACCGACCTCGTCACCCGGATCGCCGGCGACGGAGCCCGGGGTTGGGAGCGGGCCTGGGTGGACTTCTCCGCCGACGCCTGGCAGCGGGTGCGCGCCCGCCACGAGAAGGGCGCCGAGTTACACGGTTCACCGGCCGCCTACCGCGAGCGCGCCGCAGCCACCGGGGACGCGGCCGCCGCCCAGCGCTGGAACCCGGAAACCCGCACCCGCTTCAGCGAGTTCCACCGCCTGCTGAGCCGCTCCGACCCGCAGGGCCGGATGTGGAGCCACCCGGACTACCTGATCTACCGCTCCTGCACCAACGCCCTGTACCGCCTCCTCGCCATCTGCGACGTCCGCCCGCTGGAACGCTACCTGGCCGCCCATCTGGTCGTCCGCGCCGTTCCCGCCGTGACCGGGGTCGACTGGCGCACGGAGATCGACGCCGCCATCGAAGCAGTGGAGGCCCGCGCATGACCGCGACCACCCGGACCGTCACCACCCCGCACGTCACGCCCGAGTCGGGTGCGGCCGGGGCGCCCCGCACCGTGCGCGTGCTGCGCCCGGGCGTGGCGGTGACGCCGCTACGGGCCGGCCTGCACCTGCGCGGCCGGCGCGGCAGCGTCACCCTGGAGGGCAGCGCCGCCCTTCCGGTGCTGTGGCGATCACTGGAAGGCCCCCTGCGGGCCGGTCGCCTCGACGACGCGGTGGCGAGCCTCGAACCGGGTTCCTCCACCCGCCGGGCGGTGGAGACTTTGATCGGTCAACTCGAGGAGCACGATCTGCTCGTGGCGCGGCCCGCCGACGCCCACGACACCGTCGCGAATCCAGTGGAGCGGTGGACGGCCGCCACCTCGGAACGGCCCGGAGCGGCTGCGGCCGCCCTCGCCTCGACGCGGTTCGAGGTCGTCGCCGGCGCCCCGGACGGGGAACTCGCCCGAGCCGCCGGCCGGGCCCTGGAACTCGGCGGGCCGACCGTGACGTACACCGCCGACCCGCTCCTGCCGGCGGACCGGATCCTGCTCCGCACACGTGTAACGAGTGCGGAGCCGCGTACCGCCCCGGTGGCCGTCGCCGCCGGACTGTGCGGCGGCACCGGCTGGGTCACCGCCCCGGGCAGCGCCGCCCAGGCGCGATCCGACGCCGCCGCCCTGGAGGCGCGCCTCGCCCCCGGCGGGCCCGGTGCCACGCCCGCGTCCGCCGCCCTGCTCGGGAGCGCCGCCGCCCACCGGCTGCTGTGCGCCGCCGCCCGGCTCCCGGACCCGGCGTTCGAGGGCGGCGACGAACGGCTCCTGCCCGGCTTGCCCGCCGTGCTCCTCGCCGAGGCCCGACCGGCCCGGTCCGACTACGTGACCTGGCTCGGCCCGGAGCGGATCGACGCGGACCGGCGTGCCGAACTCGGCCCGGCCGACACCCTCGCCGACGCACTGCGCCGACTGGCCGCGCTCGGGGACGAACGCTGCGGGGCGCTGCCCGCGCCGCTGCCGGAGGACCTGCGTCAGATGCCGGTCCCGCTCGCCTCCTGCGAGCTGCCCGGCGCCACGCCCCCCGGGGTCACCGTGGTCGCCGGTGCGCCCCGACTGGATCTGGCCCGCCTGGAGGCGTTCTGCCGGGTGGCGGAATCGCTCCTCGGCCCGGAGGGGTTGAGCGTCGGAGCCACGCCCGGCCACGCCCGGGGCCGTGCCCTGCGCGAAGCGGCCGCCCGGCACCTCCCGAGCGCCATCACGGCGCCCCCGTTGCCCAGCGGCCCCTGGGAGCGGCATCCGCAGCTGCGCCACTGGTGGACCACCCTCACGGCCCGCCTCGCCGTGCCCGCCCGGCTGGAGGTCCGCCGACTCGCCCCGGACCGGGAGGCGTACCTCGCGGTGGTGCACCGCCGCATGCCCGACGGGGGCGCCGAGCCCGTTCTCGGCCGCGCGGTCGAGGCGACCCCCGGCGACGCGGCGGCGTTCGCGGCCCTCGCGGCCGTCGCCGCCGCCTCGGACACGTCGGCCGCGCCCGCGTTGGGCGTTACACGTGTTGCTTCGGTGCGTGCCTCCGGTGGAGCCGTCGCCCCGCTGGCCTCCGCCGAGGTTCGCACGGCCGCCTGGGAGGACGACGGCTGGACCGACGGCTGGCTCGCCGCTCTCGCCGAGCGCGAGGAGGCCCTGCTGGACGCCCTGAGCCGGCTGCCCAAGCTGCCCCCGACCGAGGAGGCGACCCACGCCGACGACCACCAACTCCTCTCCCTCGTAAGGGCTTTCGGATTCACCGTGCTGCACACCCCGCAGGAGACCCGATGAGCACGCCCACCGTCACCGCCCCCGCCCCCGCGACTCCCGGTACCGCCGGGGCAGTCGCACCGGCGGTCGGCGACGTCCTCGGCCCCCTCGGCGTGCCGGTCGTCGACGCCGCGACCGCGACCGCGACCACGGACGGCGTGGCCGTCGTCCTGCTGACGGACTGGACCCTCGGCGTGGCGGAGGAGTTGAGTCGGCACGCGCTCGCGCACCCGGTGACCCTGGTTCCGGTGCGCTTCGACGGAGCTCTTGCCGTGATCGGCCCCGTACTGCGGCCGGGCGCCGCGGCCTGCCTGTCCTGCACCGAGTACCAGCGGCTGGCCACGGCCGGTGGGCGCGTACCGTGGCAGAGCCCGGGGCTCGCGCTCGGCGGGGTCCCGTCCCCGGCGCTGATGGCGTCCGTCGGGGCCCTGGTCCGGGAACTGCTGGACGAGGAGCCCGCCGGCAACACGAGTAACCCACCCCGCACCGCGGCCCATGCCGACCCCGCCGCCGCAACCACCGAGCCCCGTACGTCCGTAGTCCACGTCGTGCACCAGGGCCGGGGCACCTGGAGCACCCACCGAGTCCGCCCCGTCGGCGGCTGCGCCGTCTGCCACCCGCTGCCCGCCGACTCCGCCGACCTCTCCGGTTCCGCCGACTCCGCCACCGAAGTCGCGGCCCCGTCCGCCGCCGCGGCAGCGGCCAAGGCAGCGACCCCGCTCCCGACCCCGCCCGTGGCGCCCTTCTCCACCCCCCGCCCCCTCCCCGACCCGTACGTCCTGCGCGAGCCCAACCCCCTCACCACCCCCGACCGGTTGCGCGACACCCTGCACGACGAGCGCTTCGGCCCCGTCCGCCGCCTCTTCCGCACCGAAGGCTCCGCCTTCTGCCTGACCAGCGCCTTCGTCACCGACGGCCGGAACATCGACGACGGCGGATACGGCCGCGCCCGCGACTTCACCTCCAGCGAACGCATCGCCCTCTTCGAGGCCGTCGAGCGCTACGCGGGCATGCGCCCCAGCGCCCGCCGCACCGACCTGCGCGCCTCCTTCGCCGCTCTCGGCCCCGACCGCGCGGTGGACCCGGAACGGCTCGGACTGCCCGATCCCGCCCACCACGGCCACCCCTCCTCCACGACCGTCCCGTACAGCCCCGACCTCGAGCTGGACTGGGTCCGCGGCTGGTCGCTGACCCACCGGCGCCCCGTCGCCGTCCCCGAACACGTCGCGTACTGGGACGTGGCGGGCAGCGACCGTCCGCGCGTGGTCTACGAGTCCTCCAACGGCTGCGGCCTCGGCAACAGCCCCGAAGAGGCCGCGCTCTACGGCCTGTTCGAGGTCGCCGAACGCGACGCCTTCCTGATGGCCTGGTACGCCGCCACCCCCCTGCCCCGCATCGTCCTTCCCGCGGACGACCTCGACACCGTCCTGCTCGCGGACCGGGCCGCCCTCGCCGGCTACCGCCTCCTGCTCCTCGACGCGACGAACGACCTCGGCATCCCGGCGGTCCTCGCGGTCTGCCGCTACGAGGGCACCCACCCGGACGCCCCCCGCATGTTCCTGGCCGCCGGAGCCCACCACGACCCGCGCGCCGCGATCCGCTCCGCCGTCGCCGAGGTCGTCACCAACGTGCTGGAATCCGCGCACCGTTCACTCGCCGACGGCGGTCCGCGCGACCCGGAGCGGCTGCGCCCGATGCTGGAGCGGCCCGAGTCCGTGACCTCCCTGGACGACCACGTCGGGGTGAACACCCTCCCCGAGGCCGCACCGCGCCTGGAGTTCCTCTTCGCCGACACCCCGCTGCTGACCCCGGAGGAGGCCTGGCCGTCGGCGCCCGCTCCGGTGGCCGATCTCACCGAACTCCTCGCGGCGACCGTGGAGCGCCTGTCCGGGGCCGGCCTGGAAGTGGTCACCGTCGACCAGAGCGAGCCTGGAGTGGCGGCCGCTCTGGGCCTGCACTGTGTGAAGGTGATCGTGCCGGGATCGCTCCCGATGACGTTCGGGCACGTCAACCGTCGCACCCGGGGCCTGCCCCGGCTGCTGGAGGTGCCCCACCGCCTCGGCCGTGTGGAGCGGCCCCTGCGCCACGAGGACCTGGCCCTGGACCCGCACCCGTTCCCCTGACGCTTCCCCTTCCGGACGTTCCCCCGACGCATCGAGGACCGCACGTGACGACGACCAACGCCGCTACCGACGCCGCGCCCGCCGCCGCGTCCGGCCCCACCGGCCCCAGCACCACAGCCGGCGCCACCACCACCGGGGCCACCACCGAAGCCGACGCCTGGCACAGCCTCCACCTCTTCCTGCACAGCGCCACCGAGGACACCGACGCCTTCCTGCTGCGCGGCGCCGCACCGCTCCTCGATGGCCTGGTCGCCGCCGGCGAGGCGTCCGACTGGTTCTTCATCCGCTACGGAGAGGACGGCCCCCACGTACGGATCCGGGTGCGCGGGCTGAGCCCGCGCGCCGCCGGGGAACTCCCGGCGCTCCTCTCCCGCGCGGCCGAGGACGTGCCCTCCGTATCCGGCCCGTGGCCCACCCGCCACGGCGAGGTCCGCGTCGTTCCCTACGAACCCGAGACGGACCGCTACGGCGGCCCCGTCGCCCTCCCCGTCGCCGAGGAGGTCTTCGCCGCCTCCAGCCGGGTCGTCCTCGACGCCCTGCGCGCCCTGCCCGAGGGCGCCGGCGGCTCCGCGCGCCTGACCCTCGCCGCCGACCTCGCCCACGCCACCGTCGACGGCCTCGGCATGGACCGGCTCACGGCCGCGCGCTGGCTGCGGGGACACGCCGCCGGCTGGCGCTGGGTCACCGAAGTGCCCCTGCTGCCGAGCGCCGCCGTCCACGCCCGCGTCAACGTCGTCTACGCCGCCCAGCGCACGGCTCTCACCGCACGCGCCGCCGATGTCCGCGAGCGCCTCGCCGACGGCACCGCCGCCCCTTGGCTGGCCCGCTGGGCGGAGGTGGTCCGAGCCGCGGACGCGCGCCTGCGCGGCCGGGGCACGGCCGCCGCCACCGCGGATGCCGCCGAGGCCCCGCCCGCGTCGACGGCCTGGATCTGGGCCTCGCAGCTCCACATGCTGTTCAACCGGTTCGGCGTGGGCCCCGACGAGGAGCGCGCCGTCTGTCGACTCGCCGCCCGGACCCTGCTGGAGACGGAGGAGCCGCCCGGCTTCTTCCCGACCGGGCACACCTCCGCGGACGTCCAGTACCTGGAGCGCAGCAAGTTCCAGACCGGCCGCAACGAGGACACCGCGGTGCGCCCCGTGGCGAACCCGGTACACCCGCCGCGCACCGCCCGCCCGGAGCTGCCGCTGCCGGCGGACGCCCTCCCGGAGGTGTCGCTGCGCGCCGCGCTCGCCGCCCGCGCCTCGGTGCGCGGCCCGCTCGGCGGCCCCCTGGACGCGGGCACCCTGGGCTCCTTGCTGTGGCACTCCCTGTCCGAGAGCGGCCGCACCGAACAGGGCCTCGCGGACGGTTCGCGGCGCACCCTGGTCCACCGCCCGTACCCGAGCGCGGGCGCCCTGTACACGGCCCGGGTGCGACTGCTGGTCCGGGACGTGGCGGGGGTCCCGGAGGGGACGTACGACTGCGTGCCGGAGAACCGCACGCTGCGTTACGTCGGCCCGGCGCCCTCCCTCCTGGAGGTCAAGGCGCTGTCCACGTACTTCACCCGGCCGGACACCGACCCCGACTGGGTCGGCGTCGACGACGCCCCGGTGTTCCTGTGCCTCTACGCGGACCTCGGCCGCCTGCGCAGCCGTTACGGTCTGCGCGCGCTGCGCATGGCCCTGCTGGAGACCGGTCACCTCGCGCAGACCGTGCTGCTGACGGCCGCCGCGCTGGGGCTGGCCGGCACCCCGTTGGGCGGGTTCCACGACGACCTGGCCCACGAGCTGCTCGGGCTGGACGACGTCGAACAGCCCCTCCAGTACGTGCTGCCGCTGGGGCGCCGTACGGCCTCCTGAACGCGCACCTGTAGGCGGCGGTAAGCCCCAACCCGGGTACGGGAAGGCGATCGGTCGAAGGCCCGGGCGGGGCCCCAGGCCGGGAGGCGGCGTCATGCCGGACGAACACGTGTAACGGGCCGGGCCGGCGGCGTACCGGAGCGTAAGCGCGCGCGTACGTCATGACCGACGGCGGACGCCAGGGCCGCGCCGGTCGCCGTCGCGGCGCTGAACGCGGTCGGGACCGACGTCCATGCGTGTCCGCACGCGACCTGGATGGGTCGACTACGGCGCATCAAAAGGGCGAAAAGGCCTTAAGTGAGTCGAAGCGCCCTGTTCCGGGTATATCCAGGTCGACAGCCACGGCGGTTCGGCCGTGTCGGAAGCGTAAAGCGCCGGACCACCCGTCGGAGGATGGGGTTGACGTCTATGTCCCGAGAAACCGCAGCGCCCGTACGCACGGTAGGTTTCGCGGACGGCCTGGATATCCCGGAGGACCCGCTCGGTGTGAGCACCGCGAGCGCGCGGACCCTCTCCGTCGCCCTGTTCCGGCGGCTGAACGAACTCACCGAGGGCACGCCCGAATACTCGTACGTGCGCAATACGCTCGTGGAACTGAATCTCAGCCTGGTGAAGTACGCGGCCCACCGGTTCCGCAATCGCAGCGATCCGCTGGAGGACATCATCCAGGTGGGCACGATCGGCCTCATCAAGGCCATCAACCGTTACGACGTCGAGCGCGGAGTGGAATTCGCGACCTTCGCGTTGCCCACGGTCACCGGCGAGATCAAACGATTCTTCCGTGACAGCACCTGGTCGGTGAAGGTGCCCCGGCGCCTCCAGGAACTGCGCCTCGACATCGCGAAGGCCCACGACGTCCTGGAGCAACGCCTCGGCCGCCACCCCACCGACCTGGAACTCGCCGAACACCTCGGCATCACCGAGGGCGAGGTGAACGAAGGCCGCCGCGCCGCCAACGGCTACACGGCCGGATCCCTGGACGCGCCGGCCGGCGAGGAGTCCGAGGGGACGACGTTGATGCGCTCGCTCGGCGTCGAGGAGACGGCGTACGACCGGATCGAGTGCATGGAGGCGCTGAAGCCGCTGATCGCGGGCCTCGGCGGGCGCGACCGGCGGATCCTCTCCCTGCGCTTCGGCGACGAACTCACCCAGGGCGAGATCGGCAGCCGGCTCGGCATCTCACAGATGCACGTGTCCCGTCTGCTCGCCCGCATCATGGAGACCCTGCGCGCCGGCCTGCTGGAGGACCCTGACCCCGACGACCCGGCGGAGGGCGGCAACGTCGACGAGGACCAGGCTGCGCCGGGGTGCGGGCGCAACGCTCCCGCCGCGTCGCGCCGCGAAGGCCGCCGATAACGCGAGTAACCACACGGCGGCGGCCCCCCACCCGTGACGCATACGAGGGAGCCGGTAGAGCGCGAGTGCGTTCTACCGGCTCCCTCGCTGGGGTCGCGGAGCGAGCACCTCCAGCCAGACGCATTTCCCGTCGTCGCCCATGGGCTCCGAGCCCCAGCTGTGTGCCAGCCGCTGCACGATGACGAGTCCATGCCCACCCGGCCGCGCCGGATCGGGCCAGGGCTTGGGCACGGGGGGATGCGGGCTGTGATCGGTGACCTCGATGCGCAGGCCGTCCGGGGTGCGCCGCAATCGGAGCGACCGGGGCCCTCCACCGTGCAGGCGGGCGTTGGCCACCACCTCGGACACGAGGAGGAGTACGTCCTCGGCCTCGGCGGTGTCGGCTTCGGATTCGGCGGCGTCCGGTGGCGGGGCGGGCCACTCCCAGGCGACGAGTGCCCGCCTGGTGAAGTCGCGGCAGTGGCTGACGACGTCCTTCGTGTCGTTCAGCAGCAGGTGCCGGCTCCCCTCGGGTGACCGGCGCTCCTCCATCGCGACTCCTCCGTCCGACTCCGATGCCCCGACTGCCCGCTCGTCCTACCGTGCCGCGTTAGCCATGCGGACCGCTGCGATCGTCGCGACCGACCTCCGCCTGCCCGGCCAGCGCGTGCGCGACGTCCGGGTACACGTCGAAGACCGTGTCCGCCCCCGTGATCCGGAACATCCGCTCCACCGGGCGCCGGAGTCCGACCAGGGCGACGGCGCCGCCGTTCTCCCGTGCGGTGAGGCGTCCGTGCAGGACGGCGTTGAGCCCCGTGGAATCACAGAAGCTCACGCCCGAGAAGTCGATGAGCAGCCGCGCCCCGTCCGCTTCGAGCGCCGCTTCCAGCGCCTCGCGCAACGGCTCGGCCGTATCGTGGTCCAGCTCGCCGGCCAACGCGAGGACGACCGCACCCCCTTCGTGCCGTACCTCGACGGTGAACCGGTCTCCGCCAGCTGCCGAAGCCATCGGGAACCACCTCTCCATGTCCGGTGAACGGCTCCGTACGGCGCCTACCCGTACGCGGGCGGCTCATTCCGGATGCCACCGGACCCACACCTTTTCCCGAGCGGAACGGACACGAGAAGGACACCAGGATCGCACTGATCAGGGCGCCGCGCCCCGACCCGCCGGGATGCGGCCCCGTCGCAGCCTCGGTGGCCGAGCCGCATCCCGTGGAGCGCGCCTACCCGGGTTCGCGGGTTTCACCGGCCCGGATGCGGCAAGGTGCCCTTCATGGTGACCGAACCCAGGCAGGACATACCGGGGGACGGACGGGACGAGTCCCCCCAGGAACGGGCAGACCGGCAGTGGCAGGAGCTGATCCAGGAGATCCGCGTCGCTCAGACGGGCGTCCAGATCCTCTTCGGGTTCCTGCTCACCGTGGTCTTCGCCCCGACGTTCGTCGGTCTCTCGCAGACGGACAAGACGATCTACGTCATCACCGTGGTGCTGGGTTCGCTGGCCACGGGCGCGCTCATCGGGCCGGTGGCCTTCCATCGCATCGTCTCGGGGCGCCGGATCAAACCGGAGGCGGTCGCGTGGGCCTCCCGGCTCACCTTCGTCGGGTTGATCCTGCTACTGGCCACGTGTACCTCGGCCCTGTTCCTCGTCCTGCGTGTCGCGACCCACAACAGCCTGGTTCCCTGGCTGGTCGGGGGAGTGTTCGCCTGGTACCTGCTGTGCTGGTTCGTCCTCCCCGTGTGGGCCCGCATCCGCTACACCGCCGACCCACATGGGCAGGACCCGTCCTGAGGGTCCTGAGCGGCGCGGCGGCGCGAATCGCAAGGCGTCGCAAAGAGGTGCCGTCGCAAAGAGGGGCGGGGGTACCGGATCCATCCGGTACCCCCGCCCGGGACGACAGCACCATCAACGCCGTCGATGCCATCGACGCGACGAGCCGGCTCGCCCTCGCTAGTCCTTCAGGACGTCCTTGATCTTCTCCTTGGCCTGGCGGGCATCGCCCTTGGCCTGCTCGGCGCGGCCTTCGGCCGTGAGGCGTTCGTTGCCCACGGTGCGGCCCATGGCCTCCTTGGCCTTGCCCTTGACCTGTTCCTTCTTCGCGCGCATCTTCTGCTCACCCGACACGGCCATCACTCCCGTCACTCGGAATCGCTTCCTTCGATGCGCGCCTTACCGCTCCGGGCGTCCTCAAACGCCCGGAACCGGGTGAGCGTACGGCTCGACTGCACGTCGGCGGCTCCTACCAGCCGAAGCGGCGGTCCACGACGGCGGTGAACTCCTCCAGGGTCAGCAGGCGGTCCCCGTTCTGATCGGCGGCGTCGAACAGCGCCGACGACGCCTCGACGTCCCCGACGCCCCAGGCCGGGATGATGCCCTGCGCGGCCAGGGTGGGGCCCTTGGCGCGGAGGGCCTCGATGACCTCAACACGTGTAAGCGTGCCGTCGTGGTCGAGGTCGAGCGCGTCGAACAGCTTGCGGGCCTTCTCGCTCATCACGTTGTCCTGTTCCGTGGGTGGCACGTGTCGCGTCGGTCGACGCGCCGTCCTGCGGGGGAAGACGCCGGGCTTCCGCGTCGGGTTGCGCGTCCGCGTCCCCCGCACGTACGGGAACGCGCCGAGGGGCGCGCCCCGGCCGTGGTGGGCCGGGGCGCGCCCCTCGGGGAGCACGCGGACGGACGATGTCCGGGCGGTACGGCGGGTCAGGAACGACCCGCGGGCTCCAGGTCGTTCTGGCCGGCCGCCGCCGCGCGCGCCGCGATCTGCGGGTTGCGGGACTTCAGCACGGCCCAGCCGACCGCCAGGCAGACGGCCCAGCCGGCGCCCACGTACAGGGAGATGCGGCTGTCGGGGTCGATCGCGATCAGGACGGTGACCATCAGCAGGAAGGCCAGGGCGATCCAGCTGCACACCGTGCCGCCGGGCGCGGGGAAGGAGGACGCGGGCAGCTTGCCCGCGACGACCGCGCGGCGGTAGAGGATGTGGCTGACGAGGATCATCATCCAGGTCCAGATGCCCGCCGCGGTCGCGACGGAGGTCACGTAGCCGAACGCCTTCTCCGGCACCACGTAGTTCAGGACCACGCCGATGCCCATGAGGGCGGCGGACAGGGTGATGCCGAGGGCCGGGGTCTTCGTGGAGCTCAGCCGGCCGAGGGCCTTGGGGGCCTCGGAGTTGGCGGCCAGGTCGCGCAGCATGCGGCCGGTGGAGTACATGCCGGAGTTACACGAGGAAAGTGCCGCGGTGAGGACCACGAAGTTCACGATGGCCGCACCCGCCGGGATGCCGATCTTGGCGAAGGCCGCCACGAACGGGCTGACACCGGGCTGGAACTCGGTCCACTTCACGACCATGAGGATCACGCTGAGCGCGCCGACGTAGAAGACGATGATGCGCCACGGCAGGGTGTTGATCGCCTTGGGGAGGGTCTTCTCCGGGTTCTCGGACTCGCCCGCGGTGACGCCGACGAGCTCGACGGCCAGGTAGGCGAACATGACGCCCTGGAGGGTCATGAGGCTGGAGCCGACGCCCTTGGGGAAGATGCCGTCGAAGGCCCAGAGGTTGGAGACGGCGGCGGTGTCACCGGCCGCGCTGAAGCCGAAGGTGACGACGCCGATACCGATGACGATCATGCCGATCAGGGCCGTGACCTTGACCATCGAGAACCAGAACTCGATCTCGCCGAAGATCTTCACCGAGATGAGGTTGGCGACGAACAGCACCACCAGGAAGACCAGGGCGGTGACCCATTGGGGCACGTCTGGGAACCAGTAGTGCACGTAGATGGCCGCGGCGGTCAGCTCGGCCATGCCGGTGACCACCCACATGAGCCAGTACGTCCAGCCGGTCACGAACCCGAAGAACGGGCCGAGGAACTCGCGTGCGTACTCCGCGAACGAGCCCGAGACGGGGCGGTACAGCAGCAGTTCGCCGAGCGCCCGCATGATGAAGAAGACGATGACGCCGGCGAGGGCGTACATGAGGATGAGGCTGGGGCCGGCCTTCGCGATGTTCGCGCCCGCGCCCAGGAAGAGGCCGACGCCGATGGCGCCGCCGATGGCGATCATCTGGACCTGACGGCTGCCGAGCCCGCGCTCGTAGCCCTCCTCGGGAGCGTTCGGCGTGTTGCCGGCCCCGGTCGCGTCGTCGTCGCCGAAGTTCTTTTCGACCTGCGTAGAGGTCATGCTGTGGTGCGCCTTTCCGCTCCATGCCGTGCCGCGCGCCTTGCTCGGCCGCGGACGGATTCCGATCCCCCGGATGGTGATGGAGTTGCATGCCGGCGGTCGGCCGGCTCCAGCGCCCCTGCGTGGACTTGGGTGGTGTCCGGCAGGCGGTCGTGAAGATTTACCACGCGGTCGGACGGCCGTCCGTGGTGAACATCACGGGCATTTCGCCTATTCGGCTGTGACCAGGTCCAAAGGCCCTTGTGCGGTGATGGGATCGTTATCCGGATCTGAGCATCCGCTGAGCGAACACGAAGTGACGTCGAGGCAACGCGTGTCACCGTGCGTACGCTCAGTGGAGGTCGAGATTACTCAGGGTGGCGATAGGGTGAGTCGTGGCGCCGGGTGGTGGCCTCCGGGCGGGGGCTTCGGGTGGGTGTCGGAGACGGAGCCTTCTGTGATTGCGTCGGCCCGTGGCGCGGGTCTAGAGGTGTCGCGTCAACAGACGGCGGTGGTCGCCGTTCGGAGGGGTGAACGGCCTCCCGATCCCATTCCTAACTCGTGTAACCTCGCCGGCAGCGTACACACGGGGCTACCGAGAGCGATGAAGCGTGCCATGGCCAAAGACACCTCACCCGCCGCGTCGATCACCAGCGCGGACGTCGCGCGGCTGGCCGGGGTATCGCGCGCGACCGTTTCCTTCGTGCTCAACGACACCCAGGGTCATCGGGTGAGCGAGTCCACGCGGGCGCGCGTCCTGGCCGCCGCCGACCAGCTCGGCTACGTACCGAACGCCACCGCCCGATCCCTTCGCGCCGGTCGCAGCAACCTCGTCCTCATGCCCGCTTCCGTCTCGGCGCTCGGTCGGCTGGTCAGCGACTGGGTGGACGAAGTCCAGAGCGCGCTGGAGCGGCACGGGTACACCACGGTCATGCATGCCGGACGCTTCACCGACCCCGTCGAGGCCGCCCGTGCATGGGCCGAACTGCGCCCCGTCGCCGTACTCGCCCTCGACGGCGACCGCGTCACGGCCCAGGCCGCGCAGGTGCTGCGCAGGGCCGGTGTGCGCGGCCTGCTCGCCTTCGCCTCCCAGCCGGTCGACGGCTTCCACACCGTCCGCTTCGACCACTCGGACATCGGCTCGGTCGCCGTCGAACACCTCATCCGCCAGGGCCGCACCAGGATCGGCGTCGTGATGCCCGTGGAGCGCGGGCTGAACGCCTTCGCCGCGCCCCGTCTCGCCGGCGCCGAATGGGCCGCCGCGCGGCACATGGCCAAGATCACCCCGGTGGAGGTCGTGTACACCCGCGAGTCCGCCACGGGATTCGCCCGGAACTGGGCGCGCATGGGCCTGGACTCCGTCTTCGCCTACAACGACGAGTACGCGACCCTGCTGATGCACGCGCTGCGCACGGAGGGCTACGTCATTCCGCGCGACGCCGCCATCGTCGGCTGCGACGACCTGCTGCTGTCCGCACTCCAGGAGCCCCCGCTGAGCACGATCACCCTGGACCTGCCGTCGGCGGCCATCGTCGCGGACGCGTTGCACGAGTTGATCGAGTCCGGACGCACGGCCGAGGTGCGCGGCATCTGGCCGGCCCTCCTCCAGCGGGAGTCCTCCTGACCCCGCCGACGCGATGACCCGCGAGCCGGCCGCACCCGGCGCGTGCGCGGCGGGAAGGGCTGTGGTCGACCTGGACCAAGGGATCGACCGGGCGCGGCCGGTCCACCGGATGCTTCGGTAACTGCACGACCGGCGGGTTCACGCCGTAGTCGGTGACCGGGGAGCTGCGCACCGCCCCCTTGTTCACGTGTAAGCAGCGGGAGCGGGGTGCCCAGGGCACGACCGTGCCCTGTGGGCCGGCGAACCGGTCGAGGGACGAGGTGACGGCGGCGGGTGGCATGGCGTGCGGCCCGGCGGACCGGTGCGGTCGCCGTTCGTCGACGCCCTGAACACCGGGTCCGCGGGGGCCGGACGAACGGCCGTCGCAGAAGCGGCCGCCGCCGGGACCGGAGGCCGGGCCGCGAGTGGCGTGCCGTGGGTTACACGCGTGCGCGGTGGGCCTTGCTCACGGCGTCCCGACCACCAGGTGGCGGGCGAGGAACTCCACGCTGTCCGCGACGATCGAGGCGACGTCCCCGGCGCCGAGGAAGATGTGGTCGGCGTTCTCCACCGGCTGGAGGTAACACGTGCCACCGGCGGCCGTCAGGGCCGCGTCGAGCGCCTCGCTCTGGCTGTAGGGCACCAGTCCGTCCTGCCGCCCGTGGACCAGGAGGAACGGCGGGGGAGTCGCGCCCCCGGCGGCGGCGTACGTGACCGGGCTCGCCGCCCGGGCCAGCGCCGGGCGTTCCTCGGGGGTGCCGCCGAGGAGGGCCTCGTACGGGTCGGGGAACTCGACGCCCGGGGGCATCAGCGGCATGGGGTGGTCGCGGAGGGCGACCAGGTCCGAGACGCCGTACCAGTCGACGACCGCCCGGACCGAGGTGTCGCCCCCGCCGACGCCCTCGGCCCCCTCCAGCTCGGCGGCGTCCGGCGTGTGCGGGCCGGTCAGGCCGGCCAGCGCCGCCAGGTGGCCCCCCGCGGACTCGCCCCAGACGGCGATCCGGTCCGGGTCGATGTCGAAGGCCCCGGCGAACCTGCGGACGTAGCGGATGGCCGCCTTCACGTCGTGCAGCTGGGCGGGGAAAGGGGCTTCGAGGCTGTGGCGGTAGTCGATGGAGACGAGCGCCAGTCCGGCGGTGAGGACGGTGCCGTGCAGCAGCTCGGCGGGGACGGTCGGCGGCGGGTAGCGGCGGTCGCCCTCCAGCCAGCCGCCCCCGTGGATCCAGACGACGACCGGCCACGGGCCGGGGCCGGCCGGCACCTGGACGTCCAGGAGTCGGGGGCGGTAGCCGGGTCGGGTCGCGTAGGTGACGCCGTCGAAGCGGCGGATCCCGCTGTCGGTCACCACGGGTGCCACGGGAGCCTGGAAGGGGGGCGGCGGCCAGGTCGGGTCGAGCTCGACCGGGGGCGATGACGTCATTGCGGCCCTTTCGCGGGGGAGCGGATCGGCGGGTGCTCCGAGTCTTGTGATTCGGGTCGGGAGCACTCGCGTCCGGCAGCGTGTCATGCGTTAGTTACACGTGTAACAACAACTGTAGTGACCGCCATCCCGAGCGGGCAAGAGGGATGTGCGATACGGCCGTGTGTTCGTTACACGTGATACCTAGGGTCTGCCCCGTAGCTTCGTGCCTTCGCTTCGTGCCCCTGCTTCGATGCCCCGCCCGCGCACGCCCGCGCACGCCCGCGCACGCCCGCGTCCGGCCCCTACCCCGCCCCGTGCGGGATCCGACGGCAGTCCGGGCCGGGATGTCGAGGGTGGCGGGCGGCGGGCACCCCGAGCGTGCCACCGGCGGCCCGGCAGCACCGGAAAGGAGCCGAATCGGCGGCGGTCCCTTCGCACACGCGCCACCCGACTCCCCTCCGCCCGGCCCCACTTGCCCCGCCCCACCCCTGTGCGGGCATACGGTGATCGGCCATACGCCCCACGGGGGCGACGAGGGTCCGCGCTAGTGTGCGTACGTGAGCTTCCACGTCGTCATTGGGTTCGGACCCGCCGGTGCCGCCACCGCCCGGCTGTTGACCGAACAAGGCCATTCCGTACGCGTCATCACCGCCTCGGGCCGCCCCCCGGAGCCTGGGATCGAGCACGTCGCGCTCGACGCGTCGAACCGCGAGGCGCTGATCGAGGCCACGCGCGGCGCGGTCGCCCTCCACAGCTGCGCCGCCCCGCCCTACCCCCGTTGGGCGAACGACTGGCCCCCGCTGGCCGCTTCGCTGTGCGCGGCGGCCGAGGAGACCGGTGCCGTGCTGGTCCTGCTCGGCAACCTCTACGGCTACGGCCCCGTGGCCCGCCCCCTCACCGAGGACCTCCCGCTCGCCGCGGCCGGCCCCAAGGGACGCGTCCGCGCCGCCGTTTGGGAGCAGGCGCGCGCCCTCCACGAGCAGGGCCGCATCAAGGCGGTCGAGGTGCGGGCCTCCGACTTCTTCGGGCCGGGCGTCACCGACGGCGGCCACCTGGCGGGCCGGGTCATGCCCCCGCTGCTGCGCGGCAAGCCGGTCGCCACGCTCGGGAACCCGGACGCCCCGCACAGTTGGACGTACCTCCCCGACGTGGCGCGCGCACTGGTCGAGGTCGCGGGTGACGAGCGGGCCTGGGGGCGTGCGTGGCACGTGCCGACGGAGCCGGCGCGTTCCGTCCGGGAGATGGTCGACCTCCTCGCCGCGCAGGCCGGTTCGGGCCCGGTCGCGGTGCGCCGGATCCCGCCGGCCGTGTTCGCGGTGGCGGCCCTGTTCACGCCGATGCTCCGCGAACTCAATGAGGTCCGCTACCAGTTCGACCGGCCCTTCATCGTCGACGCGAGCGCCTACGAGGCGACGTTCGCCGTACGCGCCACGCCCCTCGACGAGCAGGTCAAGGTGACCGTGGACTGGTGGCGCGAGCGAGCGGCAACAGCGGGGTGACACCGGTGACCGGATCGGAGGTGAGCGACGCGCGCCCCCACCGCGGCTCGCCGGGAGCGCGCCGCGACGACATCGCGATCGTCGGCGTGGCCTGCCGCTTTCCCGGGGCCCGGGACGTGAACGAGTACTGGCGGCTCCTGTTGGATCCGCGGCCCCAGTTCGGCGCCGTCCCGGACGCGCGCTGGCGTTCGGCGGCCTTCCTGCGCGACGACTTCCGCGACACGGAGTCGACGTACACGGACACCATGGCGCTGCTGCCGGACGTGGACCGGTTCGACGCCGCGCACTATGGCATCCCGCCCCGGCGGGCCAAGGCGATGGATCCGCAGCACCGGCTCCTGATCGACCTCGCCCGGGAGGCCGTCCAGGACGCGGGGTGGGAGGCGGACGGCTTCGACCGTGAGGAGACCTCGGTCATCACCGCGCTGACCGAGAGCGGCTACCGCGAACTCAGCACCCTGCGGATACGGATGCGGCAGCTGTCCGGTGGCGAGTTCGGCTCACCGGCCACCCCCACCCACACCCCCACCCCCACCCCCGCCTGGGCCGAGGCGATCCGCTCGGTCGACGGCATGAACGGCACCTCCGTCGCGGGCCTCCTCCTCAACATGGGCCCGAACACGATCAGTTCGGTCTTCGACCTGCACGGTGAGAGCTACGCGCTGGACTCCGCCTGCTCCGGCGGACTCATGGCCGTGGCGAACGCCGTGTACGCCCTGCGCTCCGGCCGTTCGCGCATCGTGCTCGCCGGCGGCGCCCAACTGGTCCTCACCCCCGACCTGTTGGTGGGCCTGTGTCGGATCGGTGCCATATCGCGCAGCGGCAGGTGCCTGCCCTTCGGCGCCGGGGCCGACGGCTTCGTCCTCGGAGAGGGCGCCGGCGTACTGGTGCTGCGGCCCCTCGCGGACGCGGTGGCGGCGGGCGATCGCGTCCACGCGGTGATCCGGGGCGTGGGCACGGCCAACGACGGAACCGTCCAGGGCGGCATGCACCCCCAAGCGTCCGGCCAACTGCGCGCCCTGCGCCGGGCCTACCGGGACGCCGACCTGCCCCCGGGCGCCGTCGGCTACCTGGAGGCGCACGGAACCGGGACGACGGTCGGCGATCCCGTCGAGCTCGACGTGCTGCGCGAACTGCGCGGCGAGGATCCCGCCCCCGCCCACCTCGGCGCCGTCAAGGCCGTGGTCGGGCACTCCCTCAACTCCGCCGGCATCGCCGGGCTCATCAAGTCCGTGCTGGCCGTGCAGCGCGGGGTGATCCCACCGCAACCGGGGTTCGAACCGCTGGACCGCCGAGGCCTCGACGCCGCGCGGCTGACCGTCGCCACGACGCCGACACCGTGGTCCGGCGACGGGCGGCCCCGCCGGGCGGGAGTCAGCGCGTTCGGGTTCGGCGGTACGGGGGTCCACCTGGTGCTGGAGGAGCACGCCGCGCGGCCGGCCGCCCCCACGGCCGACGCCCCCGCCCCCGAAGCGGGGCCGCGGCTCCTCCTGCTGACCGCCCGCGACCGGGCCGGTCTGGCCCGGCACGCCCGCGCGGTCGCCCGGACCATCGCCGACGAGCGGCTCGCGCCGGACGTCGTGGCGAGCACCCTGGCCCGTCGGGAGCCGCTCCCCGAGCGCCTCGCCGTGGTCGTACGCGACACCGCCGACGCCGTCGCCGGGCTGACCGAAGCGGCCGAAGCCCTGGCGGCGGGCGGTACGGGAGACCTCGGCCCGGGGCTGACGGCAGGCACTGCGGGCACGGCAGGCACCGCGGGCACCGCAGGCACGGAGCGCGCCCGTACGTCGACCGGCGGCCGGCGCGCCCGGCCGGTGGAGCTCGTCCTCCCGGCGCCCGGGTCGCTGCCGGAACCGGAGCACACCGCCGTCCTGGCCGACCTCGCGCGGCGCGCCGTGACCGAGCCGGACGTCCGGCTGATGGCCGGGCGTACGCCGCCGTGCACCCTGCCGCCGAGTCCGCTGGCCCCGCGCCGCCACTGGATCGTGGACGAGGCGGCCCGCGCGCCGGCCGAGCCGGACCCCCCGGTCGCGCCCCACGACAGCGACCACGAACCCGAGGCCGAACCCGAGGCCGAACCCCAAGCCGAGCCCGCAGCCGAGGCCACGGCGCCCCCGACCTCGGCCGCGTCCGTCGTGCGCGAGGAGGTCTCGCGGGTCGGCGTCTTCCCGCTCCCCGAGGTGAGCGGGCGGATGACGCTGGTGGGTGACCTGGGCTTCGACTCGCTGATGTTGCAGGAGTTGGAGGTCAACATCGCCCGACGGGTCCCCGGCTTCCGGACCGACGAGCTGTACGCGCCAGCCCTCACCGTCGGCCGGCTGATCACACTTGTCGACCCGGACCACGCCCCACTACCCCCACCACCCCCATCGCCCACGCCCCCCGCCGCCGAACCCCCGCGTCCGGACGCGCCGGCCGAGTGGACGGCCGACACCGCGCACGTCGACGACTTCCCCGAAGTCGCGCGATTCGAGGGGCGGTTGGGCGCCATCGTCGAGAGCGGCGCGGACTTCCCGTACTTCCGTGTCCACGAGGGCACCGTCCGCGACACCACGGTGATCGGCGGACGTACGTACCTGTCCTTCGGGAGCTACAACTACCTCGGCCTCTCCGGCCACCCGGCGGTCAACGAGGCCGTCCACCGGGCGGTGGACCGGTACGGCACCTCCGTCTCCGCGAGCCGGGCGCTGTCGGGGGAACGTGACCTGACGGTCCGTCTGGAGCGGGCGCTCGCCGACTTCCTCGGCGTCGGGGACTGCCTGACGCTGGTGAGCGGGCACGCCACCAACGTCACCGCGATCGGCCACCTCGTCGGCGCGGGCGACCTGGTCCTGCACGATTCGCTCGCGCACGACAGCATCCTCCAGGGCTGCGCCCTGTCCGGAGCCGCGCGCCGACCGTTCCCGCACAACGACCCGGGGCGGCTGGAACATCTGCTCAGGCTGAACCGTTCCCGGTTCCGACGGGTCCTGATCGCCGTCGAGGGCGCGTACAGCATGGACGGCGACCTGGTGGACCTGCCCGCCGTGATCGACCTGAAGAAACGATACGGCGCCCTGCTGATGGTCGACGAGGCGCACAGCATCGGCACCGTCGGCGCGACCGGTCGGGGCGTCGGGGAGTTCTTCGGGGTCGACCGGCGCGACGTGGACGTGTGGATGGGCACCCTCTCCAAGGCCTTCGCCGGCTGCGGCGGCTACCTCGCCGGCTCACCCCGCATGGTGCGCTGGCTGAGGCACACCCTGCCCGGCTTCGTGTACAGCGTCGGTCTGACCCCGGCCAACGCGGCAGCGGCGCTCGCCGCCACCGAGCTGATCGTCGCGGAGCCGCAGCGGGTACGGACGCTCGCCCGCAACGCCCGGCTCTTCCGCGACCTGGCCGCCTCGGCCGGCCTGGCGACGGGGTCCAGCGCCGACTCCCCGATCGTGCCGTGCCTGCTCGGCGACTCGGCGAGGACGCTGCGCGTCGCGGACGGACTCTTCCGGCGGGGCGTCGTCGCCGATCCGATCTTCCATCCGGCCGTCGAGGAAGGGCAGTCGAGGCTACGCTTCTTCCTCACCAGCGACCACCGCGAGGAGGACGTCCGCCGCGCGGTGTCGATCCTGGCGCAGGAGGTTGCGGCGGCGGGGCGGTAGGCGAGCGTCGACCCCTCAGAGACGGGCGGTCCCGCCTCCACGGATGACCCGCCCCGACGGTCGCCCCCGCCCCGCCGCCGCACCTCAGATCAGCGTGCGTTCGATGCGGCTGAGCAGGGCGTTCTTGCCCGCGTCGCCGCCCGCTCCGTCCTTCGGTGCGGCCGGTGGTTCGTCCGGTTCCGGCTCGGGGTGGCCCACCGCCTGCGAGAGCAGGTAGGCGATGATCTCGGCCTCCTGCTCCTGGACGTCGTCGTACGTCGCGCGCAGGAGCATGTCGCGGACGATGTCGGGGTCGAGGTTCGGGAAGAGGAGGCGGGCGGTCGCCTCGTCGAGCCCGCCGGCGCCCCGGTGGCAGCAGATGATGTGTCCCAGCTCGTGCAAGATGATGTGCTCCTGATGCGCGCTGGTGGTGTTGGCGTCGTAGAAGATCAGGTCCTCGTCGCGGGCGGCGACCCACATGCCGCACGGATGCGACGAGGGCATCTGCATCGGGACCAGGATGATCGGCCGGCCGCGCACCTCGCCGAGGTGGCGGCACAACTCGGCGAGGTCGGTCACTTCCGGCAGGTCGAGCGCGGCGATCCGCTGGGCCCCGGCCTTGCGGAGCTTCTTGAGTCGGCTGCGGCGGTCGTGATCGGCCGAACGCTCCCTCCTCATGCCCCTCATCGGGAAGCGGAGGGGCCGGAGGCGGGATCGGTTCCGGTATCGGGCCCGGCGCCAGGTCCGGCATCGGGACCCGCGGCCGGATCGGTCACGGGCGGGAGACCCTGCAACTGCCGGTACTGGTCCATGATGGCCGTGATGGCCTGGAGGTTCTCCTTCTTCATCCCCGCCGCTCGCATGGCGATGGCGCGGACCCCGGACTGGCGCAGCGCCTCGACCGCGGCGAGTTCGCTGAGCACCGATTCGGCGACGGCGTCATCGAAGAAGTACGCGACCGACACCCCGAAGAACCGTGCCAGGGCGGCCAGCAGGTCGGGCGAGGGGTTGGAGCGCTTGCCCGTCCGCAACTGCGACAGGTACACGCCACCGACCTTGAGTTCGGGGTTGGCCCGTTTGAGCTCCTCCGCGACCTCGGCGTTGGTCCAGTGCCTGCCCTTGGGGCGGACCGTCTTGAAGAGGTCGTCGAGACGTACCGCGAGCAGCGGCCGGTCGTCCGTTCCGGTCATGCTGGGTCTCCCTCCCGTCACCCCGCGGGCATAGCTGTTGGCTATACGTCAGTTTCACAGATTAGCGGACAGTTGACAATTGGCCGGGACTCCGCCACCGTTGAGCGCACCGAATAGCTGCCAGCTAACTTGGCTCACGGGGGTCGCCAAGTGGGCTGTCGGTGATGTCGGTCTGGCCCGGCCCTCGGGGGATGGGCCGGGCCAGTGCACGGGGCCGGTACGCGAGGACGGGCCGCACGAGTCCGGCGCACGCGAGACCCGGCATACGCGAGTCCGGCGCACGGGCGACCGGCATACGCGAGACCGGCACGAAAAACCCCCGTCGGTCCTCGCGCGGAGCGAGGGGACGGGGGAATCGGCGGAGACGAGAGATGCCCGCCCGGTTCGACGGGGGATGCAAACCGGGCGGGAGCTCTCAACTCGCCTTGCCGAGTTTACTGTAGGCGGCCGCCACTTGGGTGAGCCAGGCGACTTCCGCGACAAAGTTGTTCGTATCGCGGTCATCGAAGTCGCCGGCGTCCTTGTTGTCCCGGGGGATCGTGCCGCTCCGTTTGGCCGCCAGGGCCTGCTTGATCTGCGACGCCTCGGTGAAGGCCTGCCGCAGTTCCTCGCTCGCCCCTTGGTCCGGACCACCCGCCCCCGGACCGGTGCGGTCGATGTACGGGCGCAGGTCCCGCCAGCCGTCGCGTATCTCGACCACCCGCCGGTGCAGGCGGTAGTCCAGGTCCGACACCGAGGCGCCCGGCGGCTCCAGGGCGATGTCCGGGGAGGACTCGTACAGGTCCCGCCACAGCGGGTACAGCGCGCGGTACGCGCGGTACGTGCGGCTCCACTCCAGCAGCCTGCCGGCCGCCGGGCCCCAGGAGGAGTTGGTCAGGCTCAGCGACAGGATGACGATCCCCGTCGCGCTGAACACGTTGGACGCGAGCTTCCAGGCGCCGATGTCGACCCCGGCCGCCGCGGTCAGGATGTTGACCGTCCGCGCCACGCAGTACAGGAAGAGGACGACCGCGGCCACGGACAGCATCCGCAGCGCCTGCCGCAGCGAGGCGTTGTCGGTCATCCGCGCGTAGGGACCGCACTGGCGGAAGATCGTCACGCACGGGATCGCCTGGGAGACGATGAACACCAGGAGGTACGTGAGGACCAGCGGCCGGCCGCTGCCGGTGTCGAAGTCGGAGGACGGCCTTCCGGATCCGTCGGCGAGCAGGAACAGCGCCGTCAACAGCACGTTCAGGGCGATGCCGGTGATCAGCCACCAGCGCGCCTTGCGGGCCGCCTCCTCGTCCGCCGCCGCCCAGCGCAACAGGATGATCTGCGCGGCGACGCAGAACGCCACCGCCGACAGGTGCATGCAGAGGATGGCGAGGTTGGGGACGCCCAGGAAGGTCGGGCCCCCCATCGCGACGGCGCCCATCGTGAAGGTGAGGCACTGGAGCAGCAGCGTGGTGATCAGCGTGCGGTAGGCGCTGTCCCGCCAACTGCGCCGCACCTGGGACAACCGGTAGACCAGCGCGGCGTACGACGAGAGCGCCGCTATGACGAAGCAGAGGGTTCTGATGGTGTTCACGGCCTGATTTCCTACGGGTGCCGGAGTTCCGGGGTGTCGGGGTTCCGGCGGGTGCGGCGGACGGTTCAGTCGGTGGTGTCGCCGAGCGGGACGTCGAGCCCGATGCCCTCGGCCGCCACGGCGATGGCGTAGTCGAAGAACGCCGCCTCGTCGCTGACGCTGTCGTGGGTACGGCTGAAGACCTGGAACACCAGGAGGCCGATGAGGTTGCTCCACAGCACGATGCCGCGCTCGATGATGTCCGAGAACGGTGCCTCCGGCAGTCCGCCGAAGGCCTCCACGGCCGCGGGCAGGAGCAGCGGGGGACCGGGCACCGCGCGTCGCGGCGGGGTGAGTTCGCCGCCGATCAGGGCCGACCGCACGATGCCGGCGAGGACGGCGGGGGTGCGCGAGGCGGGCGGCACCGTCTCCTGCGGGGCGTGGTAGCCGGGCACGGGCGAGCCGTAGACGAGCGTGAACTCGGCGGAGTGGTCGAAGGACCACTGGCGCAGCGCGCGCGTGACCGCGAGCAGTCGGGCGCCCGCCGACGCGCCCGCGTCGGTCGCCTCCCGGTCGGCCCGCTCCATGGCGGCGCCGGAGGCGTCGTAGGCGTCGATGACCAGCGCGGTCAACAGGTCGTCGCGGTGCGGGAAGACGGCCTCCACCTCGGCGACGGCCAGTCCGCCGTCGCGGGCCACGCCCTCCAGGGTCAGGCCCGCGGCGCCCAGCTTCACCAACTGCTGCCGCGCGGTGTCCTTGACCGCCGCCGCCCGGGTCGAGTCGTCGTTCGTCGAATTCGTTTCGGAAACGTCCATGTCGGAACCGTACCCGCCACCAACTGCGGTCGCGGGTACGGGTTTGCGCGCCGGCCCTCGGCGCCGGCCGGATCCCGCCGGCGCGGCGAGCGGGTTCCGGAGCCGTGGCCGTGGCCGTGGGCCGTATCCGTGGCCGGAGCCGGTCAGGCGGGGACGAAGAGGTCCTCGCGGGCCTCGTCGAGGACGAAGCCGTTGTCGAGGCGGACGCGGAGGGTCACGCGGGCCCCCCGCTCCCGGTGGGCGATCCACTCCGGCTCCAGGGCCCCGACCCGCTCCTCCAGTTGCCCCCTGCTGACCGGGGGCATCTGGTGGCCGAAGTCGTCCAGGAGCGACTTGAGCCGCTCGTACTCCAGGACCTCCGCGCTCGGCGGCCGGTGGTGCGTGCGCACCCGCTCGACGGTGCCCCCGGTGCCGGCCGCCAGGGACAGGATCCCGACGACGGGCGGCTCCTCGCCGCTCGGGACCTCCTCGGCCGGGACCTCCTCGGCCGAGGTCACCGTGCCCGTCAGTCTCAGTTCCGTCGCGAGCTTGACCCGCCGGCCCTCGTTCAGTGTCATCGGTCCTTCGTCTCTCCGGTCGTGATCGCCGCGACCATTGTCCGCCGCCGGTCGGCCGTCACCGCCCGGCCGACCCGGCCGACCCGGTGGGCTCGGCCGATCCGGTGGGCTCGGTGGGCTCGGCCGGTTCGGTGGGCTCCTCGGCCGGCGGCTCGGCGCGGATGCCGCAGATGACCACCGTGATCAGGCAGAACGCGATGACGGTCTCCGCCCAGAGGAAGGCGATGTAGTCGAGCAGGCATCCGATGGGCGGGGCGCCGGGGGCGGTGTTGCGGAAGGCCGCCAGGGCGAACAGGGTCGCCGCCATCCAGCCGAGGGCGGGCCAGGTCAGCCCCTTGCGGCGGGTGACCAGGTACCAACCGCCGATCAGCACGGAGACGGCCAGCGCCCACATGGCGAGCATCATGAACACCGCGAAGACGAGCACGCTGTTGGAGCGGGCCAGCCCGATGTCCACGACGGCGACGCCCTGCGCCGTCGAGGGCTCCACGGTGGCGGCGAAGAGCACGTCGTTGTTGGAGAGGGCGACCCGGACCGGGACCTTCTCGCCGCCGAGGACCGCGCCGAACTCGACGGCCGCCTCGTAGGCGTCGAAGGGGTAGTCCGTGATCGAGCCGCCCGTCAGCGCGACCGGGACGTCCATGGTCGCGATGCGCTGGTGCGCCTTGAAGGTCAGGTCGCCCCGGGTGGCCGTCGAGGTCTGGAGGACGAGGTCCTCCACGGGGGAGATCCCGCCCGCCTCGGCCAGGGCCCCCCGGGGCGTGACCAGGACCCGCAGCACCATTTCCCGGCCGGCGGCGTCGACCCGCTGGATCGTCGCGTCGACGTCCACGCGGTCGGGCTCGGAGCGACCCGCCGTGTACACGGTGTCGAGGGCCTGACGCTCGCCGAACTGGAGCCACGCCCCCACGGTGACCGCCGCCACGATGGCGATCGCGACCAACCCGGGCAACAGGGGGATGCGACGGGTGGGGGAGAGGCGCCTGGACGATGACACGGGTGACTCCGGTGGTGGTGTGCGTGCGCGCGGGGTCGTCAGGCGGCGGGCTTGCCGGGCTGGTCGTGCGTCGAGCAGTGGATGCCGCCGCCGCCCGAGGCGATCGTGTCGATCGATACCGGTACGACGTCCCGCTTGGGGAAGTGCTCCCGCAGGATGCCGCGGGCGCGGTCGTCGGCCTGCCGGTCACCGAACTTGGGCATGAACACCGCGTCGTTGGCGACGTAGAAATTGGCGTACGTCGACACGAAGTCGTCGCCGCGCCCCGTGATCCTGTCCAGGTCGGGCTGCGGGAGGTCGATGACCTCGAAGCGGCGGCCGCGGGCGTCCGTCGTCTTCGACAGGACGGACTTCGCCTGGTCGGCGGAGCGCGACCAGGAGTCCGCCGGGGTGGTGGGGTGCGCCCGGTCCAGGAGCACGACTCCGGGCGCGGTGAAGCGTACGAGGCTGTCCACGTGGGCGTCGGTGATGTCCTCGCCGCGCACGCCGGCCAGCCACACGACCTTCGCCACGCCCAGCGTCCGCTTGAGCTCGGCCTCGATGGTGTCCCGGGACTTCCCGCGGTTGCGGTTGTCGTTGACGATCGAGCTCTCGGTGATCAGCAGGGTGCCCTCGCCGTCGGTCTCGAAGGAACCGCCCTCGGCGACCAGCGGGGCCTGGATCCGCGGGATCCCGTACTTCTGGAGCACGGCCCGGCCGACCTTGCCGTCGTTGCCGTGCTCCTGCTTGTTGCCCCAACCGTTGAAGTTGAAGTCGACACCGAGGACCTTGCCGCCCTCCTCGACGAAGACGGGGACGGTGTCGCGGGCCCAGAGGTCGTCGACGGCGAGCGGGATGACCTCGACCTGCTTGCCGCAGGCCCGCTGGGCGGCGGCCACCTGCTCGGGCCGCGCCATCATGATCACTTCTTCGTAGTCGCCGACGGCCCGCGCGATCCGCGCGATGTCCTCACGCACGTAGGGCAGGTCCTGCTCCCATACGGAGGCCAGGGCCGGCCAGGACATGAAGGTGCGGGTGTGGCTCTCCCACTCGGCTCCGAGCCGGCGCCGCTCTCCGGGGGTCGCGGTCTGCGGGGAACCGGTGGCGCCGGGCTGCCGCGCCCCGGCCTCGGAGGGGCCGCAGGCCGAGGCGCCGAAGACGACGGCTCCGAGGCCGGCGAGGGTGCGCAGGACGGTCCGGCGGGTGGGGGGAGTGAACGACACGGGAGACTCCGATCGTGTGCTGGCGGAGGGGGAGTCCGGCCAGGTCGGGCACGGGAGGCGTGGCACGGTCGGCAGGCCGGTCCCTATGAACCAGGGTGCGCGCTTCATGCCGATATGGGTCGGTACGCACGGGAAAGTGGTACGGCCACGTGTCGCCACTGTCGCACTGACTGGAAATTCAGTCAATTTGCGATTCGCGGGAACCAAGTCGGCCGATCTCCACTCCGATCGCCCCGCGCATGAGCTCGCGGGCGTGCCCGAGCGGGACCAGGCCGCTCAGCCAACGGGCGCTGAGCCCCTCCAACAGCGCGGTGAGGCGCTCCGCGGCGGCGGTGACGGCGTCGGCCGGGGCCGTCGGGCACAGGGCGCCGAGCAGGCCCGCCACCTCCTCCACCCAGGCGGCGCCGGCCGCGGCGAGTTCGCCGCGCAGTTCCGGATCGAAAATCGTGTGGGCCCGCAGCTCTCCCCAGGCCGTGCTGTTCTCGCGGACCTCGGGCAGGTCCTGGAATTCGAGCAGCAGGGTGCGCTCCAGGACCCGGCGGGGGTCCGCGGGCCCGGAATCAGGCTCGGAGTCGGAGTCGGAGTCCGGGTCGGGGCCGGTGTAGCGGTCGGCCCGGTCGGTGATGAACGCGAGGGCGTGGCGCAGGATGCCCGTACGGTCCTTGAAGTGGTAGTAGACCAGGGCGGTGGACACGCCGGCCTCGGCCGCGAGTTCCCCGACCCTCAGCCCCCGGACCCCGCGGCGGGCGATGACCCGGGCCGCGCCTTCCAGGATTGCCGTTCTCCGGTCCGTCACTGTGTGATCCCTCCTGGCGGTGTGCGTCTCGCATTGTCACACATTGACTGAAACTTTAGTTAGCGGCACGATGCGGGCCAGGTCGTCGGTCCCTTCCGCACCGATTCCCGTCGCATCGTCGAAAGAGCCACCGCATGTCCGCTCAGCTTCCCGGCGCACCGTCCGCCCGTACGGCCCTGTGCGCCGACGACCCCCACGAGATCGGTGGCTACCGCCTCCACGCCCGGCTCGGCGCCGGCGGAATGGGGGTGGTCTACCTGGCCTACACGCCCGGGGGCCGCCCCATCGCGCTGAAGGCCGTCCGCAGGGAACTGGCGGCGGACCCCGAGTTCCGCGAGCGCTTCGCCCAGGAGGTGGCCAGCGCGCGCCGCATCCACGGCCTGTTCACGGCGCAGGTGGTCGACTCCGGGGAGGACGACCACACGCCGTGGCTGGCCACGGCCTACGTGCCCGGCCCCTCGTTGCAGCAGGTCGTCCAGCGGCACGGCCCGCTGCCGGTGCGCTCGGTGCTGCTGCTCGTCGCGGGCATCGCCGAGGCGCTCCAGGCGATCCACGCGGCGGGCGTCGTCCACAGGGACCTCAAGCCGGCCAACGTGCTGATCGCCGGGGACGGGCCCCGGGTGATCGACTTCGGCATCGCGCGGGCGGCCGACGCCGCCGCCCTCACCGGCACCGGCCTGCGGATCGGCACCGCCGCGTTCATGGCCCCGGAGCAGGCGCTGGGCCACCGCGTGACCCCCGCGACCGACGTCTTCGCGCTCGGGGCGCTCGCCGCCTTCGTGGCGAGCGGGGCGCCGCCCTTCGGGAACGGGCCCGAGTCGGGCGCCCTGTACCGGGTGGTGCACGAGAACCCGGACCTCGGGCCGGTCCCGGTCGAGCTGCACGACCTGCTGTCGTGGTGCCTGGCCAAGAGCCCGCAGGGCCGCCCGACCACCACCGAGCTGATCGCCGCCGTCCGGGCGCACCCGGGGGTGGGCCCGCGTCCGGAGTTCACGGACGGCTGGCTGCCGCGGCCGGTCCTGGAGGAGGTCGGGGCGCCGGTCGAGGGCGGTCGGTCGGAGGGCGGCTGGTCGGAGGAGGGTCGGTCGGAGGGGGACCGGTCGGGGGGCTCGGCCCTGCCCGGGCACCTGCGGCCGACGGCGCTCGCCACGGCCGCGGCGGCTCCCGCCGGTGCGGCGCCGCACGCGTACGTCGGCCCCGGCCCCGGCTCCGGCCCCGGCTCCGGTGCCGGTCCGGTGGTCCCCGGCCCGGTGCCGCCCGCCGGGTACGCGGGTCACCCGGGGCTCGTGGCGCAGGGGGGACACGCCGCGGCCGACCGGGGCGCGCACTCCGCCCCGCCGACCCCGTACGCCTCCTCCGCCCCGTACGGAACGTCCGCCCCGGAGCCGGGGCGTCGGGATCGGCGTCGCGGTGGGCGCCGGCCGGTGGCGACGGCCCTCGCCGCCGGCGCCGTCCTGCTGGTCTGCGCCGCCGGGGCCTGGTACTTCGGCATCCCGGAGGAGGAGGGCGAGGAGCCGGGCGCACGGGTTCCCGCCGCGCCGGCCCCGTCCGCGTCGGAGTCCGCCCGCCCGCCGAAGCCCAGCGGGGCCTCCTACCTGCCCGGCTATGCGGGGCGCGAGCTCACCGCTCCGGACTCCGGTTACGAGTTCGACCTGCGGGCCGGGAAGGTGGTGCCGACCGACACCGGCGCCTGGTACCTCGCACGGGGTGCGGACGCCTTCCTGCTGTCCGAGGAGTCCGACGCCTTCGTGATCGACGGAAGCGGAGAGCCGACCCCGGAGGAGTGCGCGCGGGGCTTCGAGACCCGGCCCGTGACCACCCTGCCCTTCAAGGCGCTCGCCAAGGAGCGTCCGTTCTGCGTACGGAGCCCTGACCAGCGGGAAATCGTGATCGTGCGGTTGGTCGAGGCGGCGCCCGGAGGGTCCGTGACGATCTCCGTCGACCAGTTCCGGCGGAGCTGAGGCCGGCAAGCGGAACGGGCGCGGATCGAGGGGTCCGGCAGCGGGAGAGGGTTGACTGAATTTTCAGTTAACGCAAGGATGCCGTTCATCCCGCCTCCTTCCCTCAGGGAGTCCCCATGGACACGACCCCCCGCATGTCACGTCGCGGAGTGCTCCGGTTCGGCGCGGCGGCCGTGCCGCTCGCGGCCCTCGGCACCGCCCTCCCCTCCCTCGCGTCGACCGCGTCGGCCGCCGAGGGCGCCGCCGGCGGCCTGCGGATGCCGGCCGAGACCGACCGGCACGTCCGTACGTACATGGCCTGGCCCGCCCTCGCCTCGGTGTGGGAGAACAACCTCGCCGCGGTCCGCCGGGACATCGCCGAGGTCGCGCACACGATCTCGCGCTTCGAGCCGGTCGTGATGCTGGCCCGCCCCGGCCAGGTCGCCGAGGCCCGCTACGAGTGCGGCCCGGGCGCCTACCACGGCATCGAGGTCGTCGACATCCCCAACGACGACCTCTGGATCCGCGACTTCGGCCCGACCTTCGTGGTCGGCCCCGGCGCCGTCGCCGGCGTCGACACCAACTTCAACGGCTGGGGCAAGACCGGCACCCCGTACGCCCAACCCTTCGCCAACGACGCCGCCGCGGCCCGCACGCTGCTCGCCGAGTACGGGGTGGACCGGATCCGGGCCGGCTTCGTCGGCGAGGGCGGTTCCCTGGAGACCGACGGCGAGGGAACCCTGCTGGCCACGGTCAGCTCGATGGTGAACGCCAACCGCAATCCGGGCATGAGCCAGGGCCAGGTCGAACAGGCCATGAAGACGGCGCTCGGCATCGACAAGCTCATCTGGGTGCCGGGCCTCGCCGGACAGGACATCACCGACTGTCACATCGACTGCCTGGCACGTTTCATCGCCCCCGGCAAGGTCATGCTGGACAAGCCCGGCCCCGGCGCCGACCCGAAGTGGGTGGCGGTCTACGAGGAGACCAGGCGGGCGCTGCTCAGCGCCACGGACGCCCGCGGCCGGAGCCTGGTCATCACCGAACTGCCCGGCCCCGACCGCCGCGAGATCGTGGGCGGGGGCAAGGAGTTCCTGTCCAGTTACACGAATTACTACACGGCGAACGGCGCCGTCCTCGTCCCCCGCTTCGGCGACGGCTACGCGGACGGCGTGGCCTACGCGATCCTCCAGGGCGCCTACCCCGGCCACCAGGTCGTGCAGGTGACGATCAACGGCATCGCCTCCGGCGGTGGCGGGATCCACTGCGCCACCCAGTCGCACCCCGCCGTCCCGCCCGCCCTCTGATGGCCGCGTCACCCCGGCGGGCGCGCGCGGGCCCCTCCCGCGGGGCGGCGAACGCGTCCGGCGCGGCCGGCGCCCCCCGGTCGGCGCGCGCCTCCGGGGTGACCGACCGCTCCTCCGCCCCGGTCCGCCCTGGTGACGGGCCGTGTACACGTGCGCCGGAACACCCCGGTAGGGTGCGGACCATGGCGTCTCGTAGTACTCAGATCCTCGAAGCGGCCGCCCGGGTGATCGCCCGGCGCGGGGTCCGCGGGCTGCGCGTGGAGGAACTCGCGGCCGAGGCCGGCGTGTCCACCGCCCTGATCTACTACCACTTCAAGGACCGCACCGGGGTCCTGCGCCACACCCTGGAGTTCATCAACGACCGCGCCGAGCGCTACACCACCGAGCGCGACCCGGACGAAGCGCCGCTCACGCCCCGCGAGGAGCTGGAGGAGACCCTCCTGCTCGAACTCCAGGACACCGTCGAGGTGCGGGAGAACAGCTCCGCCTGGGGCGAGCTGCGGGCGAGCGCCGTCTTCGACGAGGTGCTGCGCGAGGACCTCGCCCGGGCCACGCTGGTGTGGGTCCAGGAGGTCGCCGCGCTGCTCGGGCAGGTCCAGCCGATGGCGCCGGCCTCCTCGCTCGCCGGTGCGGCCGAGCGGCTCACCGCCCTGCTGGAGGGGCTGAGCATGCGCTGGCTCAGCGGCGGCATCCGCATCGAGCACGCGCGCGGGCTGATGCGCGGCGCCATCGACGCCGAGCTGGCGGGACTCCGGCAGAACTGACCCCGTCGTACGGGCGCGGGCGCCCGTACGACGGGTCCCTCCCCGTACGACGGGCCCCTCCCCGGAAACGGGGTCTTTCCACACCCCATCTCTTGACTGAATTTTCAGTCAATGCCAGAGTCGCTCGTAGGGTTCCTCGCCCATCCCCCCGAACCACCCCTCCCCGCGATCCGGTGGGCGGCGCGTACGGGGCGTCGCCCACCCCCGGAGAGAGCGTCCGGCGCATCCGACCCTCCACCCTCTTGACCGAATTTTCAGTCGAGTGGAAGACTTCACCAACGCAAGAAATGAGACACCATGACTGAATTCCGTATGCCCGCCGAGTGGTCCGAGCACGAGGGTTGCCTGATGGCCTGGCCCACCCGCGAGGACCTGTGGGGCAGCGTGCTGGCCGAGGTCAAGGAGGAGTACGCCAACGTCGCCCGGGCCATCGCCGCCTTCGAGCCCGTGACCATGGTCGCCCCGCCCGGCGCCGGCGAGGACGCCCGTACGCAGTGCGGCGAGGGCGTCACTGTGATCGAGCTGCCGCTCGACGACTCCTGGTTCCGCGACTCCGCCCCGCTCTTCGTGCTCGACGGGGACGGCAACCGCGCCGGCGTGGACTTCCGCTTCAACGCCTGGGGCGGCAAGCACCACCCGTTCGACGCCGACGACCGGATCAGCGGTCTGCTGCTGGACCACCTCGGCGTCGATCGCGTCGCCTCCGACATGATCCTCGAAGGCGGGGCGATCACCGTCGACGGCGAGGGCACCCTGATCACCACCGAGCAGTGCCTCCTGCACCCCAACCGCAACCCCGGCATGACGCGCGAGGGGATCGAGGCGGAACTGAAGTCCCGGCTCGGGGTCACCAAGGTGGTCTGGCTGCCCTACGGCGGCCTCCTCGACACCGAGACCGACGGTCACGTCGACGGTGTCTGCGCCTTCGCCGCCCCCGGTACCGTCGTCGTCTCCCTGCCCGACGACCCCGCGCACCCCGACTACGCCCGGATGCGCGCCAACCGGGCCGTGCTGGAGGCCACCACCGACGCGCGCGGGCGACGCCTGGAGATCATCGACGTGCCGCAGACGGCGTTCGCGGACATCGCCGACGGCCGGATCGAGGTGTCGTACCTGAACTACTACGTCGCCAACGGCGGCGTCGTCGTCCCCGTGGCCGGCGTGCCGCAGGACGAGGCGGCCCTCGCCGTGATCGCCACCGCCTACCCGGGCCGCAAGGTCGTCGGCGTACGGGCGCTCGCCGTCGCCTTCGGTGGGGGCGGCGTCCACTGCATCACCCAGCAGGTCCCGGCGGCACGGGCCGGGGCCGGCGCCGCGCCCGCCGCCTGACCCGGAAACCGGCCGCTCCCGCGAACCGCTGAGCCGGGAAACCGGCCGCCCCCAGCGGACCGCCCCCGCGGACCACTTCCAGCGGACCGCCCCCGCAGACCGCCCCCGCGGATCGTCCGCGGACCGACCGGGCCTCCACCCCGGCGGTCCGCCGCGGCGCTCCGCCCGCTCCTCCCCCCGCATCCCTCACGGAACAGAGAGCGCGACGATGACCACTTCCCCGCCCCGCACCAGCAGACGCCCCCGCGGCCGGCGCGGCCGGCTCCACCCCCTCGCCCTCGCGGCCGGCGCCGCCCTGACCTCCCTCGCCCTGGTCACGGCCTGCTCCGGCCCGCCGAAGGACAAGGCCGGCGGTCTCGGCGACGTCAAACTGTCCGCCGGCACCCCCGAGGCCCGCGGCGAGATCGACTCCTTCACCTGGGCCGTCTACGCCGAACCGCCCACCCTCGACTACACGATGGCGTTCGACTACCCGCAGAACACCGTCCTGTCCAACGTGTGCGAGAGCCTGATGCGCTGGACGCCGGGCCTCACCACCGAGCCCGGCCTCGCCCGCCAGGCGACCAACCCGGACCCCACCACCTGGGTCTACGACCTGCGGTCCGGCGTGCGCTTCCACGACGGCAACGAGATGACCGCCGACGACGTGGTCTTCAGCCTCCGCCGCCAGATGGACCCGGACAACGCCGCCGCCTGGGCCCAGGTGTTCCAGAACGTCACCTCCATCGAGAAGACCGGCCCGCTCCAGGTCGCCGTGAAGCTCAAGAAGCCCGACTCCCAGTTCCCGCAGTACATGGCCACCGCCGCCGGAGTCGTCGCCTCCAAGGCCGGGATCGAGGCGGCGGGCAAGGACTACGGCACCTCCGGCGGCCTCGCCTGCACCGGACCCTTCGCCCTCGGCACCTGGAACAAGGGCCAGTCGATCGAACTGGACCGCTTCGACGGCTACTGGGGCACCAAGGCCAAGGCGAAGAAGGCCGTCTTCCGCGTCCTGACCGACCCCTCCGCCCGCACCAACGCCCTGCTCAGCGGGGAGGCCGACGGCGGCTACCTGATCCCGACCGAGAGCTACGCCCGCCTGCGCGGCAGCGGGACCGGCACCCTCTTCTTCGGCGAGGGCCTCAGCACCGTCAACGTCAACATCACCAACATGAAGGGCCCCCTCGGTGACGTCCGCGTCCGCCGCGCCCTGTCCCTGGCGCTGGACCGCTCCGGCTTCGTGAAGGCCGGACTCGGCGGCGCCGGCACCGTCACCAACTCCCTCACCACCCGGGCCGCCTGGGCCGCCGCCCCCGAACGCACCCTGAAGACCGCCTTCGACAGCCTGCCGCCCACCGGCCAGGACCTCGAACAGGCCAAGTCCCTGATCAAGGAGGCGGGTGCGAGCGGCAAGACCCTGACCGTGGCCACCAGCTCCATCGGCCAGGACGTGTCCCTCCTCGCCACCGCCGTCCAGGCCGCCGGCACGAGCATCGGCCTCGACATCCAGCTCAAGACCATCGCGCCCAACGCCTTCACGGCCCTGTTCACCGACCCCCAGGCGCGCGAGGGCATCGACATGTTCCCGCTCACCTACTACGACTCCATCACCGACCCGCTCGACCTGCTGCAGAACTTCAAGACCGGCGCCTACATGAACTTCGCCGGCTACAGCGACCCCGAGTACGACCGGCTCTTCGAAGAGGCCGCCGCCGTCTACCCGACCGAACAGCGGATGGACATCGAGGCGAAGCTCCAGCACCACGCCTCGGAACGCCTGCTGTGGATCCCCGTCGCCGAGTGGCCCACCGCCCTGTTCATGAACAAGCGGATCACCGGCGCCCCCACCACGATCTCCTACATGTACCACCCGTGGGCCGCCGCCGTGGGAGCGGCGCAGTGAGCTTCGTCAGGTTCGCCGTACGACGGGTGGCGGAGATGGCCGCCACCCTGCTGATCGCCTCGTTCGTGGTCTTCGGGGCCCTGTACCTGGCGCCGGGCAACCCGGCGAGCTTCCTGCTCGCCGGCCGGTCGGCCTCCCCGGAGGCCCTCGCCGCGATCAACGCCCAGTACCACCTGGACGACCCCTTCCTCGTCCGCTACCTGCGCTGGCTGGGCGACGTGCTCCAGGGCGACTTCGGTCGCTCGATCACCTACCGCACCGACGTCTCGCGCCTGCTCGCGGACCGCCTGCCCACCACCCTGATGCTGATCGCCATGTCGCTCGTCGTGGTCGTCGCGGTCGGCCTGCTCCTCGGCCGGATCGCCGCCGTCCGGGGCGGGGCCACCGACTCCGCCATCCTCGTCACCACCACCTTCGCCGTCGGCACCCCGTCGTTCGTCGCGGCGGTCCTCCTCCAGGGGCTCTTCGCCGTCAACCTCGGCTGGTTCCCCAGCAGCGGCGCGGGTGACGGCGGCCTCGGCGACCTGCTGTGGCACCTGACGCTGCCCTCGATCGCCCTCGCGCTCTACCTGATCGGCATGCTCGCCCGCGTCACCCGCGCCGCCATGCTCGAAGCCCTCGACAGCGAACACGTCACCGTCGCCCGCAGCCGCGGCGTCCCCGAACGCCAGGTCATCCGCCGCCACGTCTTCCGCAACTCGCTCGGCACCGTCCTGACCACCGGCGGACTGATCGTCTCCACCCTGCTGGTGTGCACCATCCTCGTCGAGACCGCCTTCAGCATCGGCGGCATCGGCCAGCTCCTCGAACTGTCCACCACCACCAAGGACTTCCCGACCGTCCAGGCGATCTCCCTGATCATCGTCGCCCTCTTCATGACCGTGAACCTGATCGTGGACCTGCTGCTGCCCCTGGTCGACCCCCGGGTCACCCTCGGATCCAGGAGGACCACCGCATGACCGCCGTCCTGACCCGCCGGCCCGGCCTCTCCCGGATCCGCGCCGCGGGCTCCCCGCTCCACCTGGTCTGCCTCGCGCTCGTCGCGCTGGTCGTCCTCGCCGCGCTCCTCGCGCCCTGGATCGTCCCCCACGACCCGAACGCCGTCGACCTCGGCAACGCCCTCGCCGCCCCCTCCGCCGCACACCCGCTCGGTGTCGACGCCGCCGGCCGCGACACCCTCTCCCGACTGCTGCTCGGCGCGCGGACCTCCCTGCTGGGACCGCTCGGGGTCGTCGTCTTCTCCACCCTCGCCGGCATCGCCATCGGCACCACCGCCGCCTGGCGCGGCGGTTGGCTCGACTCCGTCCTGTCCCGCGGCACCGAGCTGGTCTTCGCCTTCCCCGGCATGCTGCTCGCCATCCTGATCATCTCCATATACGGCGAAGGGCTGATCGCCCCGGTCATCGCCCTCGCCGTGGCCTACACGCCCTACGTCAGCCGCCTCACCCGGTCCCTCGTCCTCGCCGAACGGGAGCGCCCCTACGTCAGCGCCTACCGCGTCCAGGGCCATTCGGCGCTCCAGATCTGCCTGCGCCACATCCTGCCCAACATCGCCCCCGTCGTCCTCGCCCAGTCCACCATCAACTTCGGCTACGCCCTGATGGACCTCGCGGGACTCTCGTTCCTCGGACTCGGCATCCCCGCCCTCACCCCCGACTGGGGCCGCATGGTCTTCGACGGCCAGACCGCCATCCAGCACGGCTACCCGCTGTCCGCGATCCTGCCCTGCGCCTTCATCGTGCTGACCGTCGTCGCCTTCAACGTGGTCGGGGAACGCTGGGCCGACCGCGTCGCCAGGAGAGACAGATGAACACCCTCGACATCCAAGGGCTGCGGATCACCCTCCCCGGCACCGCCCGGCCCGTCCTCGACGGCGTCGACCTCACCGTCGCCCCCGGCGAGACCGTCGCCCTCGTCGGCGAGTCCGGCTCCGGCAAGAGCATCACCTCGCGCAGCGCGCTGCGCCTGCTGCCCCCGAAGGCCGTCGTCGAGGGGAGCGTGCGCGTCGCCGGCGAGGACGTGCTCACCATGAGCGCCGACCGCCTGCGCGCGGTGCGCGCCGGCGCGGTCGCCATGGTCTTCCAGGACCCCCGGGCCGCCGTCAACCCCCTGCGCCGCATCGGGGACTTCCTCACCGAGAGCGTCACGCTCACCGGCGTGATGAACCGTACGGACGCCGCCGCGCGGGCCGTCGAACTCCTCGGCGCGGTCGGCCTGGACGCGTCCGTCGTGGACCGGTACCCCGGCCAGGTCTCCGGCGGCATGCTGCAACGCGTCGTGATCGCCGCCGCCCTCATGGGAGACCCGGCGCTCCTGCTCGCCGACGAACCCACCACGGCCCTCGACGTCACCAGCCAGGCCGAGGTCATCGCCCTGCTGGCCGGACTGCGCGCCCGCTTCGGCACCGGCCTGCTGTTCGTCACCCACGACCTCGACCTCGCCGCCGCCATCAGCGACCGCGTCTACGTCATGTACGCCGGACGGATCGCCGAGAGCGGCCCCGCCGAGCGCCTCTTCGCCCGCCCGAGGCACCCGTACACGGCCGCGCTCCTCGCCTCCACGCCCCGCATGGACGGCCCGCGCGGCCGGCTCACCGCCATCGAGGGACAGCCACCGGACCTGCGCCAGGAGCTGCACGGCTGCGCCTTCGCCGCCCGCTGTCCGCTCGCCACGGAGGTCTGCGACCAGCGCGTGCCGGCCCCGGTGGCCGCCCCCGGCGCGCCCGGACACGTGGCCGCCTGCCACCACGGAGACCGGCTCGAAGGGAGCACCGTCGATGCCCGTTGACGCACTGCAGGTCAAGGGCCTGCACCGGTCCTACGGATCCGTACGCGCCGTGGACGACGTGTCCTTCACGCTTCCCGAGGGGGGATCCCTGGGGATCGTGGGGGAGTCCGGCTCCGGCAAGACCACCACGGCCCGGATCGTCGTCGGTCTCGAACGGGCCGACGAGGGCGAGGTGCTGGTCGGCGGCCTGCCCCGCACCGGCCGCACCCGGGGCCGGGCGGCGCGACTGGCCCGGGCCCGTCAGGTCCAGATGGTCTTCCAGGACCCCTACCTCTCCCTCGACCCGCGCACGGGCGTCGAGGCCGCGCTGCGCGAGACCCTGCGCCTGCACTTCCCGGACCGCGACCACACGAAGCGGGTCCGCGAGCTGCTCGACCAGGTGGGTCTCGGCACCCGGGCCGCCGACGCGCTGCCCCGACAGCTGTCGGGCGGCCAGCGCCAGCGAGTGGCCATCGCCCGGGCCCTCGCCGTCGAACCGGCCGTCCTCGTCCTCGACGAGGCGGTCGCCGCGCTCGACGTGTCCGTCCAGGCGCAGATCCTCAACCTGCTCGCCGACATCCGGGAACAGACCGGGATCGGCTACCTGTTCATCACCCACGACCTCGGGGTCGTCCGGTGCGTGACCGACGAGATCGTCGTGATGCGCCACGGCCGCATCGTCGAGGCGGGGCCCACGGCCGAGGTGCTCGCCGCTCCCCGGCACGCCTACACCCGGCTGCTGCTGGAGTCGGTGCCCCGTCCGGGCTGGGACCCGGAGGCCATCGCGGCGCACCGCAGGGCGCTGTAGCGCGGGCCGGGGCGGGCTCAGGCCCCGGCGGCGAGCGTACGGATCAACGTGCGCAGGACGGGGCCCGGGTCGACCTCGGCGCCCAGGGACTCCACGGCGGCCAGACCGTCCACGGCGGCGGCCACGGCCTCCCCCAACGGGCGGGGGTCGAGGTCCCCGCCCCGCTCCTCGGCCAGGGCCCCGAACAGCGCGACGAAGCAGGCGCGCCAGCGCCGGTACTCGGCCTCCAGGCACTCCCGGACCCGGGGGTCGTTCAGGGCGTGCCAGTGCAACGCGGAATGGAGGTGGGCGAGTTCCGCGCCCTCGGAACGGGACAGCAGTCCGACGACCCGTTCCGCCCGCTCCTCGAACGACCCCGGCCCCGCCACGGCCTCCTCCAGGGGGAGGACCCACTCGGGGCGGATGTCCGCGATGACGGCCAGGACGAGATCGGTCCGGTCCTGGAAGTGGTAGTGGCACATCCCGTGCGAAACGCCGCACAGCGCCGCCACGTTGCGGGTGGTGAAGCGTTCGCTCATCCCGCCCGCGAGGAGGGTCCGCGCGGCGGCGATCAGTCGCGCCCGGGTCTGTTCGCCCTTCGTGGTGGCTGCCATGGCGTCACCCTAACGAGCCCGACCGGCTTCACCTGCGGCTTTCCCCGATCTTCCGGAAAGACCCCGTCCAAACTATTGACCGAGCGCTTGGTCAGTTTTAGCTTTCCGGCCAACCCCGTTGCCAGAGCGGGGAGTTGACCATCGGAGGAACCCCTCATGAACGATCACGTGGTGAACCGGACGCCCGCGGGGCCCGCAGGCGGGGGCATGGGAAGGCGCCGCTTCCTGACGGCCGCGGGACTGACCGCCGCCGCCGCCGCGCTGGCGGCGACCGAAGGACGGGCCCGGGCCGCCTCCGCCCTCCGTCCGACGGCCGCAGGGGCGTTCCGCGTACCGATCGAGGACGTCCGCCACACCCGCACCTGGATGGCCTGGCCGGACAGTTCCTCCATCTGGGGCGGCAAACTGGCCGGTGTCCAGTCGGACATCGCGCTCATCGCCCGCACCATCGCCAAGTACGAGCCGGTCTACCTGTGCGCCAACCCCGCGAGCGCGGCCAAGGCCCGCTCCCAGTGCGGCTCCACCGTCACCGTCCTCACCACCATCCCCGTCGACGACTGCTGGATGCGCGACAGCGGGCCGGTCTTCCGCACCGACGGGACCGGTCGTCTCGACGCCGTCGGCCTGAACTTCAACGGCTGGGGCAACAAGCAGACCCATGCGCGGGACGCCCTGGTCGCCGGCCGGATCGCCTCCCACGTCGGGGTGCCGTTCACCTCGGCCGGTCTCGTCGGGGAGGGCGGGGCCATCGAACAGGACGGCGCCGGCACCCTGATGGCCACCCGCAGCAGCCTGGTGAACCGCAACCGCAACCCCAACCGGTCACAGGCACAGATCGAGGCGGCCATGCTCGCCGCCTACGGCGCCACCAAGGTCATCTGGTTCGACGGCGTGGTCGGCCAGGACATCACCGACGACCACGTCGACGCGACCTCCCGCTTCCTCGCCCCGGGCCGGGCCACCGTCCAGATGCCCCTGGCGAGCGACAACGACGTCTACGCCAAGGACGCCCGACAGCAGTACCAGATCCTGTCCGCGGCCACCTCCGCCGGCGGCGCGCGCATGAGCGTCGATCGGATCCAGGGCCCCGACTACTACAAGATCCGCTCGTCGAACCCCGACTTCCTCGCCTCCTACGCCAACTACTACGTCTGCAACGGGGCCGTCATCAGCGCGCACTTCGGCGACACCCGCGCCGACACGGATGCCAGGGCCACCCTGGCCCGCCTCTACCCCGGCCGCGTCGTCGAGCAGCTGAACATCGACCGGCTCGGCACGGGCGGCGGCGGCATCCACTGCGTCACCCAGCAGCAGCCCGTGCCGTAACGGCCCGTCCCCAGGGCGCGCCCGCTCCCGACGGCGTGCCCGCGAGGGCCCGTCCCGCATCGCGACGGCCGCCCGGCACGATCCCTCCGTGCCGGGCGGCCGTTCCCGCGCCTTCGCGTCAGGTGGTGGGGGTTTTGGTCAGGGCGGCGTAACCGTGCTCGTGGAGACGGGCCGCGGAGATCGGCACGTAGGCCGGGTCCGCCGCGATCCCGAGGCCCTCCACCATCCGGTTCATGAAGTTGAACAGGGCCGCGACCAGCACCGCGTCGTGCAGGGCGCGGTCGTCCCACCCCGCCGCGCGGACGGCCTCGGCGTCCTTCTCCGTCAGCGCGGCCGGGGTGCGGGTCAACACGGCGAGGTAGCGCAGCACCGGCTTGAGCCGCTCCTCGACGGGGGAGCCGTCGAGGTCCTCCAGAGCGGCGGCGAGGAGGCCCTCGGGTACGCCGAAGGCCTCGGCGGTCGCGGTGTGGATGCCGTGGCAGTAGGCGCAGTCGTTCAGCCCCGACACGTAGGCCGCCATGAGCTCGCGCTCGGCGACGGTGAACGGGGACGGGCCGCGCAGCAGGCGCTCGTGGAGTTCGAGCAGCGGGCCCGAGGTCTCCGGGAAGCTCCGGAACACGTCGAGGAGCGTCGCGCCGTCGGGTCGGGAGTTCAGATAGGACATCGCGGTGTCAGATCCCTGAGGTGAGGGGGCTTCGGTCGTACCGGTCGATCTCGTCCTGACGCAGCCGGCAGGCCGCCAGGTGCGCCAGCGTGGCGGGGCCCACGTCGCCGAGGTCGCAGTAGGCCAGCAGGCGCATGGCCTGGTCCCAGGCCCGGCGCAGCGACACCGGGGCAGGCCCCTGCGCTCCCGCGGCCTCGATCGCCCCGCGGGCCGAGCGCCAGCGGTGCAGGCCCGCCTCGACGAGGGCGTCGAAGCCGAGGACGGCCGTCACCCCGTGCCGGACGCGGTCCACGGCCAGGGCCACCTGCGCCGGATCGTCGGCGAGGGCCGCCATGCCGAGCCCGGCCAGCAGACGGTCCGCGTCCAGCCCCATCAGCATCACGCCGATCTCGGTGAACGCGGGCTCGTCGATCGGGGTGAAGGAGAACCGCGGGTCGTACGCGTCGAGTTCGAGGGCGGCCTCGTACAGGGGGTCAGACACGGGCGATCTCCCTGTCCGCGAGGTCCCCGACGGGACGGGCCTCGAAGGTCCCCTCCAGGCGGGCGGCGATCGCGCCGGCCACCCGCGCCGTGGCCACCCGGTGGCCGTCGATGTTGCGCGCGGCGGGGCCCAGCACCATGCAGGCCGCCGCGCCGACGGCGAACACCCGGGGCGAGTTCCGGTAGGCGAGGGTCCGCTCGTCGAGGTCGGGCCAGCCGTCACGGGCCCCGACGACCTCCGCGGGCAGCAACCCCTCGCCGTTGGAGACGGACGTGCCCAGCGCCAGGACCACGTGATCGCCGACGACCCGCTCGCCGTCCTCCAGCACGACGGCGCGGCTGCCGGCCCGCCCGGGGGCCACGGCGGTCACGGCGCGGCCCCGGTGCACGGTCAGCCGTCCCTCCGCCTCGGCGCGCTCCAACAGCGGACGGAACTCGAACATGACCGACGCCCGACGGTGCCCGCCCATCAACGCCAGCCGGTCCTGCCAGTCCGTCCCGTCGAAACGGGCCCTGCCCTCGGCGCGGAAGAAGGAGGCGTTGACGTCCGCGCACTGGTAGCGCTCCTCGGCGGCGCGCACCACCCAGTGCACCTCCTTGCCCTCGCCCAGGGCGTTGGCGACGAGGTGCGCCGCGCTCAGACCGGCGCCGACGACGACCACGCGCCGGGCGTCGGAGGGCACCGGCCGGTCCCAGTGGCTCACCCCGGGGGGCGTGCCCGCGCCGTCCCACCAGTCGGCGGGCGCCTCGCGGCGCTCCTCGCCGAGGCACAGGACGACGTACGGGGCGTGCAGCGCGAACCCGTCGCCGAGGACGGTGACCCCGTCGTCCGCCGGGCGGACCTCGCCGACGTCGGCCTTCCAGGTCCGCTCCTCCACGTGGTGGAGGGTGGCGACGTGCCGGCAGTAGGCCTCGAAGACGTCGACGGGCACGACGGAGCGGTGCCCGGACTGGGCCATGCGTATCTCGCGGCGCTCGACGGGGGTGAGCAGCGACCAGTGCAGGCGCGCGAAGTCGAGCAGCTCGCAGTCGCGGTAGCCCTCGACCCCGGGGTGGTGCTCGTAGGGGGAGCGCAGCACGCGCTGGCGGAGGGTGTCGACGCGGTCGAAGAACCGGCCGCAGGGCCGCCCGTCGCGGTCCAGGAGGGCCACGTCGCGCACGCCGAGGTGCCACAGGGCGGAGGCCACCGCGAGTCCGGCGGGGCCGGCCCCGACGATGGCCACGTCCACCCCGGTGGGCGGCGGGGCGGACGGCGGGCCGGCCGTGGGCGAGGGCGGCCAGTGGCGGCCCCGGGGCGAGTCCAGCAGGTGCGGCGGTGGAACGAAGGTGATCACCCGATGACCGTCACCGGGACGATGACCTCGATGACCGGGCGCTGCGGCAGGCCCTCGGCGACCAACCGCTCGACGGTCTTGGCGGTGACCTCGGGGCTGTCCGTGGCGATCGGACTGTACCGGGAGTAGGCGTAGGTGGGCTTACGGCCGGTGGTCTCCAGCGAGTACATCTTCACCACGGCCTCGCCGGGGCGCACCTCGCCGCCGAAGAAGGTCAGGCGGCGCTGGTCGGGGGTGATGAAGGACTTGGAGAACTGTCGTGACATCACGAGGGTCTCGGCGTCGTTGACGAAGACGGAGTCCTCGTCGGTGGCGGCCTGCATGGCCACCCACGTGCGGTCCGTGAGGTTCGTCTCGGACTTGATGATCTGCCAGCGCCCCGGCTCGGGAAGGTTGACGCAGACCGAGACGTCGTGGTCGACGGTGTCGATGGCGCCGGAGATCATCAGAACCCGGCGGCGAATGTCCGCGACACCCGCCATTTGAATGTCGCGGGCCCGGACCCGCGATGAGACGTCTATTCCGGAAACATCCAGAGGCGGCATCGGAAATCCCCCCGAGTTCATGAAAGAGAAAGCCCAGGTATCACGAGCGCAGCCGACATTTCCACAGGTCATGGACCCTGTCAAGGACACTTGAACGACTCAACCACGTTGGTGCGGGCCGGTGTTGAGCGTCACCCACCGGCCCGCCGGGGAACTGATTCAGGCCAATCGGCCGGTTTCCGCATCGAGGCCGGGAGCCTCCCCGACCGGACCCACATGAGCGATGTCGAACGTGTCGAGATCGCGGATGCGGACCTTCAGCACGAGCCCCTCCCTGACGCGCACGAAAAGGTCCAGCGGCTCGACGGCATCGTCGTACGTCTCGTACGACCGGAACACCGATCGGTCGGCGACGGCGAACAGCGCCTTGTGCACGGCGTTCCGCTCGATCTGGCCCGCCGTTTCGGACCACCGCTCCAGCCGCTCCCAACCCGCTCCCAGCCGCAGCGCTCCGCCGCGCCGGTCCCCGGTCCGGCCCGCGGGCCGGTCGGGCTCCGGGCGTACGGGGGCCTGCCCGTCGGGAGCCGGCCGGCTCGGCCCCGGACGAGCCGGCCCCGGACGGCCGAGGTCCGGACCGCCGCCACCCGCGCCCCCGCGCGCCCGGTCACCGGGGTCCGGGCCGGCGCCCGGCGGGCGTCCCAGCAGCTCCCCGGCGGCGAGGAGCCCCCGCCGGACGGCGGGCGTCGGACGCCGCGGCAACACCGCGCGCAGCAGCCGCTCCGCAGTCCAGCCGTCCCCGTCGCGGAGGTAGCCGAGGGCCTGCCGGTACAGGAAGTCGACCTCCTCCCCGTCGAGCCTGCCGGACGAGGACGCCAGGTCCTCGATCCGCCGCTCCCGCGCGCTCGCCCTCGGGGCCAGCGGCGCCGGACCGTCGGAGGACCGCGCCCGGCAGCGGATCGTGACCCGACCCCCCGACACGTCGGCCAGCGCCGAGAAGAACAACCGGCTCCCGTCGTCGAGGAGTTCCACGTCGATCACGTCGATCCGACACGGGCCGACCTGATCGATCCAGGCCCGGCCGACCGCGCCCAGGGCACGGACCGCCCACGCGGAGTGCGAGGGCCCTCCCGGGCCGGCCCGGCTCCCCTCCGCCCTCTCCCCGTCCGCGACGCACGCCGGATCGTCGGGCGCGACCAACCTCAGCGCGACCCGGGCCGGCATCGGCCACGCCTCCGTGACACCGGTGCCTATCAGCGCCCGCACCGGTGAGAAACAGACCACTCCGTTCTGTGCCCGCACAGCGAATGTACGCATCCCCAACTCCGGTATTCCGTCGGCCGGACCGTGCCTCCGCGCGGCCCGGTACTTAGGAAAGTAGCCACGTCTCCGGGGTGCGACATCTTCCAGATTGCTCTCGTACCTGCGCTGTTCAGGGACTCCCGCGCACATCGGCAAGTCACCCCTTGCCAAAACGGGGGGTGGCGTGCGCGCCTTCGGCCGGCTTCGCCGCCCACCGCCGCGCAGGACCGCGGGCGTGTTCAAGCGGGTGTTCAAGCGGGTGTTCAAGCGAGCGTTCGGGCGGACGCGCGGGCGACCGGCACCGGAGCCGCCTCGCCCATCCCGAACCGCGCGTGCAGCCGGCGCAGCGGCGCGGGCGCCCACCAGTTGGCGCGCCCCGCGATCCGCATCGACACCGGGAGCAACACCACCCGGATGAGGGTCGCGTCCACCAGGACGGCCGACGCCGTGCCCACGCCCAACTCCTTCAGGAACACCACCCCGCCGGTCGCGTACGCGGCGAAGGTCAGCGCGAGGATGCCCGCGGCGGCCGTGATCAGCGGGGCGCCGCGCCGGATGCCGGCGATCACCGCGCGCCCGGTGTCGCCCGTGCGCTCGTACTCCTCCTTGATCCGGGCCAGCATGAACACCTCGTAGTCCATGGACAGTCCGTACACGACGCAGAACATGAGGACCGGGACGCTGGGCTCGATCGATCCGGTCGGGGTGAAGCCGAGCACGTCGGCGAAGTGGCCGTCCTGGAAGACGAACACCAGGCAGCCGAACATCACGGCCAGGCTGAGCAGGTTCAACACGGTGGCCTTGATCGGCAGCAGCACGCTGCCGGTCATGAGGAAGAGGATGACGAGGGTGGCCGTGAGGATCAGGGCGACGACGACGGGCAGCCGGTCCAGCAGGGCCTCGCGGAAGTCCGCGGTCTCCGCCGGATAGCCCCCGATCAGGAGGCCCGGGGGGCCCGGCGTCGCCCGCACCCGCTCGACCAGCGCGGGCACGTCGCCGTTCATGGCCTCCTGGGTCGGTACGACGCCGATCCGCACCGCCCCGCCGGCCGCCCGCTCGGGGCCCTCGACCCGGAAGACGCCGGGGACGCGCGCGAGTTCGGCGGCGTACGCGGCCAGGTCCGCCGGCCGCGCGGGAGCGGCCGAGGCGGGGAGGGCCACCTGGAGCGTGTCGGTCGGCTCGGCGGCGAACTCGCGGCGGATCGTCTCGGACGTCGTGCGCGAGGCCGTGCCCTCGGGCAGGGCGCGCTCGTCGGGCAGGCCGAAGCGCAGCCCGAGCACGGGGGAGGCGGCGATCAGCAGGACGCCGAGGACGGCGGCGCCGCTCAGGGCGGGCCTGCGCAGGGCGCGCACGGCCACCCGGTGCCAGAGCCCCTCCCGGCGCGGGGGCGTGCGTTCCATGCGGTGGCCCCAGCGGGCCAGGGCGGCGGGCAGGAACACGACCGCCCCGGCCACCGCCGTGAGGACGACCAGGACGCCCGCGTACCCGAACGAAGCGAGGAAGAAGAAGGGGAAGGCGAGCAGCGCCGACAGGGAGGCGGCCACCGTGACCCCGCTGAAGACGACGGTCCGGCCGGCGGCGGCCGTCGCCCGGACCACGGCGTTCGGCTGGTCGTGCCCGGTCGCCCGCTCCTCGCGGTAGCGGTTGATCACGAAGAGGCTGTAGTCGACGCCCAGTCCCAGACCGAGGACCAGGGCGATGTTGGCGGCGAACGTCGAGACGGGCGTGAACTGCGCGAGCGCGCGCAGTCCGGCGAGCGTGCCGACGACCGAGAACAGCCCGACCCCGATCGTGACGAGGGCGGCGGCCGTGCGGCGGTAGAACAGGATCAGGAGCAGCAGGACGGCCGGCAGGACGAGGACCTCGGCGGTCAGGAAGTCCTGCCGGGCCTGCTCGCCCACCTGCCGGGAGACCTCCTCCTGGCCGCCGACCCGGACGTCCACGACGGGCGTGGTGCGGGTCAGCCGCGGCGACAGCGTGGCGAGTTCGGCGCGGGTCTCGGTGGCGGTCCCCTCCAGGCGGGCGAGGACCAGGGCGCGGCGCCCGTCCTCGGAGCGCAGGGCCGGGCCGCCGCCCGACCAGTACGAGTCGACGTCGGTGACCATCGGATGGCGGGCCAGTTCCGCCGCCAGGTCCCGGCCGGCGGCGGCCACCTCGGCGGCGTCCACGTCGCCACCGCGCGCGGTGACCAGGAGGGCGAGGTTCGGGTTGCCGGAGGCGAACTCCTCGCGCAGCACCTCGGCGGCGGCGACCGACTCGGTGCCGGGGGCGTCCCAGCGGGCCAGGAGGAGGTCCTTCTGGGCGCCCGCGCCGTAGGCCGAGAGGGCGAGGAACAGCAGCAGGGCGGTGATCAGCACGGCGCGGGGCCGGCGTACGGCGAGCCGGCCGAGGCGGGTCAACGGGGCGGTACGGGAGGGCGGTTGTCTCTTCACGGTGCGACGATGCCGGGCCCGGCTGGACCGGAGGCCGGCACACCCGCCGGCACGCCCACTGGAACGTCCACTGGAACACCCGCTGGAACGCCCGCCGGCCCGGCCGCCCGACGACCGCCCGGTGTCCGCCGCGGGACCGCCCGTCGGCCCCCGCCGGCCCCGGGATAGGCTCGCCCGCATGGGTGAGGACGAGGGGATCCGGTTCGAGCTGCTCGGGCCGCTGAGGGCGCTGTCCGGGGGCGTCGAGGTCCCGTTGGGCCCGCCGAGGCAGCGGACCGTGCTGGCCGTGCTGCTCCACCAGGACGGCCGGTCGATGTCGTTCGGCTCGCTCGTCGACGCCGTGTGGGGCGAGGCCGCCGCCCCCGCACACGTCCGCAACCTGGTGCAGAAGTACGTCTCGGGACTGCGCCGCGCCTTCGCCGCCGTGCCCGGCGCCCCCGAGCTGACCTGGACCGGGAGCGGCTACCGGCTCACCGGCGCGCGAATCGCCGACCTCGCGGAACGGCGGGCGCTCGTGGACGCCGCCCTCGCCGCGCGGGAGGCCGGCGACCGCCCGCGCGCCGGCGAACTGGCCGACCGGGCCGAACGGTTATGGCGCGGCGAGTACGCCGAGGGACTGACGGGGCCCTACCTGGAGGCCGAGCGGCGGCGCTGGGCGGAGAAGCGGCTGCTGCTCCTGGAGGCGAGGCTGGAGTCCGACATCGAGGGCGGTCGCGCGTACGAGTGCGTCCACGAGCTGATCCGGCAGGTCGCCGCCCACCCGCTGCGCGAACGGCTCGTCGCCCTGCTGATGCTGGCGCTGTACCGGACCGGGCGCTCCTGCGAGGCGCTGCTGGCCTACGAGGAGGCCCGGACGCGTCTCGCCGAGGCGATGGGCGCGGACCCCGCCCCCGGCCTGCGGGAGCTGCACCAACGGATGCTGCGCCAGGATCCGGCACTGCTTCCGGACGGCGCGGCCGCCTGAACCCGGCGGCCGGGCGCAGGGCCTGTCGTCGAACTCCCGCCTGCCCCGCGACGCCCGGCACGCGCTCTCGCCGCACCGGGCGGAAGACCGAGTACGTCCAGTACAAGGGCTTCCGCCCGGCACGCCGAGAGCACGCACCGGACGCCGCGGGGCCGCCCTCCGGGCGACGACGGGAGTTCGACGACAGGCCCTACCGACCGCCGGCCGGGGCGAGGAGGACGAAGTCGGCGTTCGCGGGGTCGAGGCAGACGGCGAGGCGTCCCACGCCCTCGGCGTCGTCGGGGCCCATCTGTACGGAGCCGCCGTTCTCCCGGACCTTCGCGACCGCCGCGTCGCAGTCGGCGACGGCGAAGACGGGGTGCCAGTAGGGGCGCCCGCCCGTGAGGTCGAGCTGCTCCGCCGGCAGCTGCATGAGCCCCCCGTGCATGCGCTCGTCGGGAAGCCCCTCGGGAGTGATGAGGGTGTACGTGCCCCCGCCCTCGCCGCCGCCGGGCATCGGCATGTCACCGAACCGCCAGCCGAGGACGCCGCCGTAGAACTCCTTCGCGGCGGCGGCGTCGGTCGTGTACAGCTCGGTCCAGCACAGCGAGCCCGGCTCGTCCACCAGCTCGACGCCCCGGTCCGTACCGGGCTGCCAGACGGCGAACTGGCCGCCGAGGGGGTCGCTGTACTGGGCCATCCGACCCCACTCGTCGAGATCGCGCGGAGCCACCCGGACGGTGCCGCCCGCGCGTTCCACCGCCCGCGTGGTGGCGTCCGCGTCGGTGACGCTGTGGTAGATCATCCAGGCCGGGCGGGCGCCCTCCTCGGTGAGCTTCCCGAGCCCGGCGACGATCTTCCCGTCCCTGCGGAACATCCCGCCCTCCACGTCCTCCTCCTCGACGCGCATGGCCTCGTACTCCCACCCGAGGACGGCGCCGTAGAAGGCCGCCGCGGCCGGGACGTCGGGGGCTCCGAGGTCGAGCCAACAGGGGGAACCGGGGACGAAGTCGGTGGTGATCATGGCGATGGCCTTTCACGGGTCCTGTACGCCCCCCAGCCTGGCACCGGAATCCGAACGACGCCCGTCGGGAGGGGAGGAGGCGGGGGGCGTCCTCACTCTCCGCGCCAGATCCTTTCGTACGCCTCCCGGTAGCCCGGCGGGTTCCAGGAGTCGGCCCCGCCGCTGTTCCCGGCCGTCACCACGTGCACGGGGGCGACGTAGCCGCTGGCCGGCCGGCCGGCGAACGCGCGGTTGAACTCGTCGACGATCTGCCACCCCTGCTGGTCCAGGGGTTCGGGGACGGTGGCGGCCTGGAACCGCCGACTGTTGATCCGCCGGAAGGCCGAGGGGTCCCCGTCGCCCGCCCCGATGTTCAGCGGCGGGCCCCCGCCCGGGCGTCCGGCGGCCCGCAACGCGGGTGCGGCGTCGGCGAAGTAGAGGTCGTTGATCGCGACGGAATGGGTCCAACGGTCCCGGAAGCGCGACAGCAGGGACGACACCTGCTGGGGGGTGCGCTGACTGGCGTCCGGGATGGGGATGTTCGCCGTCGCCAGCAGGCGCACCCCCGGGCAGTCGTCGAGCCGCCGCTTGATCAGCTCGGACTTGTTGCGGGCGAAGGGGATCGAGTCGTCGGTGAAGACGACCACCCCCGCCCGGCCGTCGGAGCCGGCGATCACCCAGTCCGCGCTGATGCCCGCGACCTCCTCCACCCTCGTGGTGACGTTCGTGAACAGCGGGGGACTGCTGCTCGGGCCGGGGGAGGCGACCGCGTGCCAGCCGATCAGCGGGATCCCGGCGGCGGCGGCCCGCGCCGTCTGCTGCGCGGTGATCCGCGGGTCGAAGCCGCCGATCACGATGCCCGACGGCCTCAGGGTGACGGCCTGGCTGAGCGCGGCCTGGATGCCCGCCGGCGTGCCGTCCCCGTCGATCACCCGGACCCGCCAGCCGATGGCCGCCGCGGCCTCCTGGACGCCCTTGGCCACGGCGGCGACACCGGGGTTGGTCATGGTCTGCGCGACGTAGACGAGGTTCTTGCCGGGAACGGCGCGCGGGCCGGTCGTGGGACCGCTCCAGGCCGTGTCGGTGCGCTCGGCCCGCCCGACCGCCTCCCTCGCCCTCGCCACCACGGCCGGGCACCCGTCGGCCGAGGCCTCCGGTGAGCGCCCCTCCGCCGCCGGGGACCGCGACGGGCCGCCGGCGCAACCCGCGACGAGGGCGGCGGCGGCCGCGAGGGCCGCGACCGCGAGGAGGTTCGGGCGGTACGGGTACACGGTGCTCCTGACCGGGGGCGGCTACGGGGACGGCGACGGCGAGCGGGACGGTCAGGGGGCGCCCCCGTCCGTCCGCGCCGGTTCGGGCGGCGGGCGGTCCGGCGGCGGGCGGTCCGCGGGCGGGTGGTGCCCCTGCGCGGCGGCCCGTGTCCGCAGGCGCCGGCGGGCGGCCCAGCCGGCCAGGCCGACCGCCAGCAGCAGCGTGCCGCCGTTGAACAGGGGAGTGGCCCAGAACTGGGCGCCGAGCTGGCCGATCCCGGCGAGCCCGATGGCGAGCACGCCGACGGCCACCAGGGTCCCCACCGCGTTGGCGCGGCCGGGCCTGATCGTCGTCGAGCCGAGCAGCGCGCCGACGAACGCGGGCAGCAGGTAGTCGAGGCCGACGCTCGGATTGCCGATCTGCTGCTGCGCGGCGAGCAGGACCCCGGCGAGGCCCACGACCGTGCCCGAGCCGGCGAAGGCGTAGACCGAGTAGCGGTGGGTGGGGATGCCGATCACGGCGGCGGTACGGGGGTTGGAGCCGATGACGTACAGGTACCGTCCGAGCGGCAGCCGCTCCAACACGACCCACAGGGCGGCGGCGACGGCCAGGACGTACCAGGCGGGCAGCGGAAGCCCGAGGAAGCGGGCGTCGTAGAGGCCGGTGAAGGCGGCGGGCAGGCCGTCGGGGCCGGGCACGATCCGGCCGCCGTCGGTGAGCCATCCGGTGACGGCGTACATGATGCTGCCCGTGCCGAGGGTGGCGATGAGGGAGTCGATCCGGGCGAACTCGACGATGACGCCGTTCAGGGCCCCGACCAGCGTCCCCCCGAGGACGACCGCGAGGCAGGCCAGTGGCCAGGGCGTGCCCTCCTCGACGATCAGGTGCATCACCACGACGTGGGCGAGCCCCAGTCCGTAGCCGATCGACAGGTCGAACTTGCCGGTGGCGATCGGGAGGGTCGCGCCGAGCGCGAGGAGGGCGGGGATCGACTGGTTGGAGAGGATCGAGGTGACGTTGTCCCGGGTCGGGAAGGTGTCCGGAAGGGCGAGGGAGAAGACGAGGAAGAGCAGGACGGCCAGGGCCGGCAGGCCGTAGCTCCCGATGAGGTGCCCGCGCGAGGGCCGGCGGGTCACGGGGCCGTCGCGCTTCCGGTGACGGCGGGCATGGCGGAGGCGGCGCGGGTGAGCTCGGCGGGCGTCAGGTCGGCCCCCGCCGGTTCGGCGGTCACCGCTCCGCGCACGAAGACCAGGGCCCGCCCGCACAGGTCGGCGACCTCCTCGAAGTCGGTCGACACGAGCAGGACCGCCAGGCCCTCCGCGGCCGCCTCGTCCAGCAGCCGGTGGATCGCCGCCTTCGCGCCGACGTCCACGCTCGCCGTGGGCTCCTCCAGGACCAGCACCCGCAGCCGGCCGCGCAGCCACCGGCCGAGGACCACCTTCTGCTGGTTGCCGCCGGAGAGGGTGGCGATGGGCACCTCGCTGTCGGGCGGGCGCACCGAGAACCGTTCGACGAGGCCCGCGGCCTCGCGCCGCTCGCGCCGCGGCAGCAGCGGCCGCCAGGCCGGCACCCCGGCCGCCCGGGGGTTGGCCAGGAAGTTCTCCCGGACCGTCAGATCGGGGGCGCAGCCCTCCTCCTGCCGGTTGGCGGCGACGAAGCCGACCCCCCGGCCGAGGGCGGCGGCCACGGTGCGCGGGCGGTACGGGCGGCCGTCGAGCAGCGCCCGTCCGCCGAGCAGGGGCAGCGCGCCGGCCAGGGCGCGGCCCAGGTGCATGTGGCCGGCGCCGGTCAGCCCCACCATGCCGAGGATCTCCCCGGCGCGCAGTTCCAGGCTCACGGGCCCGGTGCGCTCGGTGGTCACGGATTCCAGGCGCAGGACGGTCGGCCGGTCGTCGGCCCGGACGCCGGCGGCTCCGGCGGAGGCCGCGGTGGCGGTGGTGGTCGCGGTGGCGGTGGTGGTCGCGGGCGCGCGGCGCACCGGCGCGCCGCCGGTGATGTCGCGGATCAGGTGGTCGGGACCGTATCCGGCGAGCGGCCCCCGGCTGACCAGGCGGCCGTCGCGCAGGACGGCGAAGGCGTCGGCCACCCGGTAGACCTCGTCGAGGCGGTGGCTGACGTAGAGGATGCCGTGGCCCCGGTCGCGCAGCGCGTGCAGGACGTCGAAGAGGCGGGCGCAGTCGGCTGCGGGGAGCGTGGCCGTCGGCTCGTCGAGGACGAGGAGCTCGGCCCGTCGGGCCAGGGCCCGGGCGATGGCGACCAGGGACCGCTCGGCGGGCGCGAGGTCCGCGATCCGGGCGTCGGCGTCCAGGTGCCCGGCGAGGGTGTCGAGGGCCTCGGCGCAGCGCGCGCGGGTGCGCCTCCAGGAGATCAGGCCGTGGCGCCGCGGGTAGCCGGTCACCAGCGCGATGTTCTCGGCCACCGTCATCCACTCGACGAGTCCGAGGTCCTGGTGGATGAAGGCCGTCCGCGCGGACGCGGCCTGCGACCCGATCGGGTGCCCGGCCACCGTCACCTCGCCCTCGTCGGGCCGCAGCACCCCGGCGAGCACCCTGACGATCGTGGACTTCCCCGCGCCGTTGGGTCCCAGGAGGGCGAGGACGCTGCCGCGGTGCAGGTCGAGGCTGACGGAGTCCAGCGCCACGGTGCCGCCGAACCGTTTGCCCAGACCCCGTATCCGCACGAGGGGCTCCCCCGCGAGGGGCCGGGGCGGGCGGTCCGTCGGGGTGTCGGGGGTGCCATGGGGATCGTGCACGGACGTCTCCGGGGCCGGCCTCGGGTCTGGCCCACGGGAGGTGGGTCAGGAGGATGCTACGTGCAGGTATGCGGCATTTCGCGGCATGCGGCCGGTTACGCCGCGTTCACGGCGCATTCGGCCCAGATGACCTTTCCCCGTGGGGTGTAGCGGGTGCCCCACGCCTGGGCGAGTTGCGCGACGAGGAACAGGCCGCGCCCGCCCTCGTCCGTGTTGGCGGCCCGCCTCAGGTGCGGGGCGGTGCTGCTGCCGTCGGAGACCTCGCAGATCAGCGCGTGGTCGTGGGAGCGGTCGTGGATCAGGCGGACCTGGATCGGCTCGCTGCCGTAGCGCAGCGCGTTGGTGACCAGTTCGCTCAGCAGCAGTTCCACCGCGAAGGAGAGCTCCTCCAGTCCCCAGTCGACCAGCCGTCGGGTGGCGGCGTTGCGGACGTCGGAGACCCGAGCGGGATCGGCGGGCAGGTCCCAGGTCGCGATCCGGTCCGCCGGCAGGGTGTGCGTGCGGGCGACGAGCAGGGCGATGTCGTCGCCGGGGTGTTCGGGCGCCATGGCCTCCATGACGGCCTGACAGGTGTCCTCGGGGCTGCGGTCGCGGTGGGCCAGGGCCCGACTCAGCCGGTCGAGGGCGACGTCGATGTCGACGGGGCGGTGGCGGTCCGCGACGAGGCCGTCGGTGTAGAGGACCAGCGTGCTGTCCTCGGGCAGCTCGATCTCGGCCGTCTCGAAGGGCAGGCCGCCCAGGCCGAGCGGTGGCCCGGCGGGCAGGTCGGGGAAGGTCACGCTGCCGTCGGGGCGCACCAGGGCCGGGGGGAGGTGGCCGGCCCGGGCCATGGCGGCGCGGCGCGAGGTGGGGTCGTAGACGACGTACAGGCAGGTGGCGCCGACGATCCCGGTGCTGCCCGTGGCGCTGCCGTCGCCCTCCTCGCGGTCCAGGCGCACCAGGAGGTTGTCGAGGTGGGTGAGGAGCTCGTCGGGGGCCATTTCCAGCTCGGCGAAGTTGCGGGCGGCGGTGCGCAGTCGGCCCATGGTGGCGGCGGCGTGCAGGCCGTGGCCGACGACGTCGCCGACGAGGAGGGCGACGCGGGTGCCGGACAGGGGGATGACGTCGAACCAGTCGCCGCCCACGCCGGATTCGGCGGGCAGGTAGCGGTGGGCGACCTCGACGGCGCCCTGTTCGGGCAGCCCGCGCGGCAGCAGGCTGCGTTGCAGGGCCAGCGCGAGGGTGTGTTCGCGGGTGTAGCGGCGGGCGTTGTCGACGCACAGGGCGGCGCGGGCGGCGAGTTCCTGGGCCAGGCGCAGGTCGTCGTCGCCGAAGGGGGCCGGGTCCCGCGAGCGGTAGAAGGCCGCGATGCCCAGCAGGACCCCGCGGGCCAGGAGGGGGACGACGATCAGGGAGTGCACCCCGTACTCCAGCAGCCGGCGGGCGCGCTCGGGGTTCTGGGCGACGAAGCCGGCCGCGGCGCCCAGTTCGGGTTCCAGGATCGGGTGCCCGTTGGCCAGGCACCGCATGTGGGGGGTCCCGGGCAGCAGCTCCACGCGCCCGCCGGCCGGGTAGAAGGGGCAGTCGTCGCGGATGCCGTGCACCACGACGCGGTGCAGGTCGGTGCCGGGGTCGGTGGACTCGTCGCCGCGCAGCACCGCCTCGGGCAGGTCGATGGTGACGTAGTCCGCCAGGCTCGGGACGGCCGTCTCGGCGAGCTCCCGGGCGGTGCGTTCCACGTCCAGGGTGGTGCCGATGCGGGTGCTGGCCTCGGCCAGCAGCTCCAGGCGGCGCCTCGCCGCGATGGCGTACTTGCCGACCTCGGGCTCGCCCACCAGCACCAGGCCGCGGACCGGGCCGCGGCCGTGCCCCGCGGGACCGGGGGCCGGCCCGACGGGGTGTGGTCCGGCGGGGTGCGGTCCCGCGCGGGGGGCGACGGAGAGGTGGTGGACCGGTGGGGAGTCGCCGCCGAGAACGGCCTCGACGACCATGCCCTCCACCCCGGAGGCGCTCGTGACCGGCCGGCTCAGCAGGGTGGCCCCCCTGCCGTGGGTGAGGGCCACCTCGACGGCGGCCCGGCGGGAGGAGGAGATCAGCTCGGTGGCCCTCTCCTTGAGGATCGTCCGGTCCTGCGGGTCCAGCTCGACGTTCTCGACGAGTCCGGCGTCGACGGGTTCGAGGCCGACCGGGTCGCCGTCATCGCGCTCGGCTCTGGCGGGCCCGGGCGGCCAGGTCAGCTGGACGAGCCGGGCGGGTTCGACGGGGCGCCCGTTGCCGGCGCCCGCACCGGCCCGCCGCTCGGCGTCGAGGTAGGCGCGCAACAGCCCGCGCTCGCGCGCCGAGCTCTGCTCCATCAGCCGCCGCTCGATCGACTCGGCGGCCCGGGAGACCAGGACGGCCAGGGAGGGGTCCTGGTAGGCGTGCGGGTACCCGAGGCAGAGCACGCCCACGATGTGCCCGCTGAGCTGGTCGCGGATGGGCACGGCGGAGCAGGCGCTCGCCTGGGAGCGTTCGGCGAAGTGCTCGGCGCCGTAGACCTGGATCAGGTGCCGCTCGGCCAACGCGAGACCGATGCCGTTGGTCCCCGCGACCCGCTCGGCGAAGACGAAGCCGGGCAGGCTCTGGATGGGGGGCAGGCTCCGGACCATGGAGGGTTCGCCGAAGCGCCGTTGCACCACCGTGCCGTCGGCGTCGGCGAGCGAGATGTTGACCAGGCCGCCCGAGAAGCGGGTCCGCAGCCGGTCGAGCACGGGCGAGGCCGCGCGCACGAGCCGGCTGTCCGGTTCGAAGTCGTCCCGGTACGGCAGCTCGGTCTGGTCCGGGGACAGGCCCAGCAGCCGGCAGCGCAGCCACGAGTTCAGGATCGGACCGCGCACGCCGCGCTCCCCGGCCTCGACGGTTTCGCCCACCAGGAAGCGCTCACGGGAGCGCGCGGGGCCGATTTCGTCTCCCGTGACCCCCATCTGCATCACTTCCCCTTGCCCGGCTGCCCCCGGCCCTCGGCCGTGGCGGGACGTTCGTTCGCTGTGGTCCGTGCCGCGTGGTGCGCGTACTCCGTGAGGTGAAGGCGAACAGTGCTTTTTGAGTATATTCCCGGTCATTTCTCCCTTCACAGGACGGCGACGGGATTGACCGGAGAGCCCGTCCCGCCGGGAACGTCGAGCGGGCTCACCACGATCATGAACTCGTGGCGTCCCGCCCCGGCGCAGGCGGCCGACAGCGCCTCCAGGTCCAGGTTGTCCAGCAGGGGCACCCCCATGGCGGCGATCGCCAGGGCGTGCACCGGGGAGTGCAGCCCCTCGACCGGGGAGGGGCGTACGTCGCTGTCCCCGTCGGCGCCGAGCAGGCAGATCCCCCGCTCGGCCAGCAGGGGCACCGCGTCCACGTGGAGGCCCGCGCTCGCCGCGTCGACGTCCCAGGGGCCCCGCTCGCGGCGCCGCCGGAACCGGCCGGTGCGCAGCAGCACCGCGCACCCGTCGTCGATCCGGATCCCGAGGGCCCGCTCGGCGGCGACCACGTCACGGGCCCGCACCGCGTGCCCGGGCTCCAGCCAGTCCACGCCGAGGACCGCGGGCAGGTCCAGCAGCACGCCCTTGGCGACGAGGGGGCCGAGCGCCGCCACCGCGCCGAAACGGGCGCCGTCCGAACCGATCGCCTCGCGGGCCGGGTACCCCTCGTAGAGCCGCCCCCGGTAGGCGATGTGGGACAGCGCGTCCAGGTGGCTGACGGCCTTGCCGTGGTAGTCGACGGCCAGGAAGTCCTTGTGCGCGGTCGGCTCCGGGGGCTCCACGTCGCCCAGGTCGGACATGTGGTGCAGCGCGGGCCGGGCGTTGTCGGGGCCGGGACGGGTGTTCCAGGGCAATCCCAGGGGCACCGTCCTACCGTCGCGGACCAGGGCCGCGGCCCGCCGGACGTGCTCCGCGGTGACCCGGTTCCAGGCGCCCCGATCGGCGGGGACCCAGCGGCCCCACGTACGGACCGCGGCGAAGAGGGCGTCGAACTCCCGCCGCGAGACCTCGGGGACCTCCGCGGGACCGCTGCTCGTCGACATGGGGGCTCCCGACTCGAAGGGGTGGCGGGGCGGGGCCGGCGCCCCGCACCGCGCATCCCTACCCGCCCGCGGCCCGGGCCGGCCGCCCGTACCCGCCGATGGACCCATGAGTGGCGGCCGTACGCCCGTCAGGGGCAGGCTGTAGTCATGAGAGCGCCCCCGCGCTCGCCCCCGGGACCGGGAGCAGGCCACCACCACCAGGCCCTCTACGCGCTCGCGGAGTGCCTGCCCTTCGCGCTCGCCCTGCTGGTGCTCCTCGTGGAACTCACCCCGGCGCACTTCGTCTACACGGGCCCCCTCCTCGTGGCCACCCCCGCGCTCGCGGCCGTCACGATGGGCCCCCGGGGCACCCTCGCGGCGACGGCCCTCGCCGTGGCCGTCAGCGTGGTCACCGCCACCCACAACCGGGCCTGGGGCGGCCAGCAGGTCTACACGAACCTCTTCGCGCTGACCCTGGTGTCGGTGGCGAGCTTCATGACCAGCCGCGCCGTACGCACGCGCCACGACAACGAGCTCAACCAGGTCCGCCGGATCGCCGCCGCCGCCCAGGACGTCCTCCTGCGCCCCGTCGCCGCCCGACTGGGTCCCGTACGGGCGGCCAGCATGTACCTGGCGGCCGAGACGGGCGCCCAGATCGGCGGGGACCTCTACGAGGCCGTCCAGACCCGCTACGGGGTACGGATGATCATCGGTGACGTCCGCGGCAAGGGGCTGCCCGCCGTACGGGCCGCGGCGGTCGTCCTCGGCGCGTTCCGCGAGGCCGTGCACTACGAGGACGACCTGGTGGAGGTCGTCAACCACTGCGGAGCGGCCCTGAGGCGGGACGCCGCCGTCCCCGGCGCGGGCCTGGCCGACGGGGACGTCCTCCTGGAGGGGTTCGTCACCGTGCTCGTGGCCCAGATCCCGCGCACCCCCGACGTCGAGGTCGTCAACCGGGGCCACCCGCCGCCGCTCCTGCTGCGCGACGGGACGGTCCGGCCCCTGGAGCCGGCCGCCCCCCTGCCACCGCTCGGTCTGGAGGAGTTCATGACCGGCCCCGCCGGACGGACCGACCGCTACCCGTTCGGGGTGGGGGACCGGCTGCTGCTGCACACCGACGGGGTCATCGAGGCCCGCGACGAGGACGACGCCTTCTTCGACCTGCCGCGGGAAATGGAGGCGATGCGCGGCCACAGCCGCAAGGCCTTCCTGGAGGGCCTGCGGCAGGCCCTGACGCGGCACACCCGGGGCCGGCTGGCGGACGACGTGGCGGTCATCCTCGTCGACCGAGTCGAGGACGACCACCCCCACCCGCCCGCGGCCCCCGCCGACCTCCCGGGCCCGTACGCGTGACGGCGCCCGCGCCGCCTCAGGAGCAGCCTCAGGAGCACAGGACGTCCACCAGGGCCGCCAGCGCCCGGTTGTCCAGCGGGGTCCGGTGGGCGAGCTTGTTGCGGGAACTCCACAGGGTGCGCAGCCGGTCCGCCTCGGGTCGGGTGAGCCGTACGTGGCCCTGGAGGTGTGCGCCCCACATCGCGCCGAGCTCCATGTCGGCGGACCGGCCGTAGAGCGCGACGAGTTCGGCCCCGCGAAGGCGCGACCGGACCACGATCACGTGGGTGAACCGCTCGCGGGCGGTGTCGAGCAGGGGCAACAGGGCGTGGTTCTGGGCCAGCCAGATGCCGGTGCGCACACCGTCCGCACCGTCCTCGTGCCCGTCCGGGGCGTCCGGGCGGCGGCGCAGGCGCCCGTCCCACCGGTCGAGCGCGCCCAGGTTCCACGCGGGGCGCAGGGCGGCGTTCGGATGGAGGGCGGCGGCGGGCTCCGCCTCGCGCGGGCCGGGCACGGAGGCCGTCCCGGACACCGGAGCGGCCGGCGCCACGAGCCGGCGCAACCGCTCCGGGAGGCCGTCCGGGAGCCCGTCCCACTCGACCGCCAGCCGCTCCGCCAGATCGAGGAAGGGCCCGCACACCTCGACGACGGTGGCCTGGGCCACCGCTTCGAGGAGCTGGTGGCGGGCGGCCGGACCGGGCGGGCGGGGCCGGGACATGGCCACCACCGTCGCGGTGTCCAGCCGGCCGAGGGCGCCCCACCACCAGTGCACGCCGACGTCCTCGCGCGCGATCTCCTCCGGCAGCTCCACGGGCAGTTCCGTCGCCGTGGCCAGCACCAGCAGCCGCGGCCGCCGCTCCGGGGGCATGCCGGCCGCCTTGACCGTGGCGGCCAGCCGCCGCAGCAGGTCGGTCGCGGCGACCGGCGCCGCCTCCAGCCAACCCCGCACCACGATCACCCGGTTCTCCCCGGGGCGCTCCGTGGCGTCGGTGAGGAGGGCGAGGAGCCCCTCTATCCCGGTGTGCCCGCCCCGGTCGAAGGCCGGATCGCCCAGTTCCTTCACGATCCGGTCGGCCAGGGAGCCGTAGCCCGGCTCCTCGTGGCGGACGGCCGGTACCGAGGGCGCGCGGGGTGCGGGGAGCGCCGCGGTCGGCGTCCGCGCGGTCGAGAAGGCGGACAGTCCGTCGTCGTAGTCCAGGACCGGGTCGCCGTCTCCCCAGGCGGTCGCCGCCACCCGCACCGACGGGGCGGGGGCGCGGACTTCGGCCCGTGCGCCGTCGCCGGGCGCGGGGACGAGGACGAAGTCCGCCAGCTCGTGGAGCAGCTCGTCCAGCAGGGCGCCGGCGACGGTCGGCACCCCGGACGACCGGCCCTGGGGGAACAGGCACACGCAGCTCCGGCCCGACCGCAGGTCCTCCAGCAGTCGGCGCGTCCACAACCGAGCCCCGGGCAGCGTGGCCAACGGGGTCCCGAGGGCCCCGGGCGGCTCGGGGGTCACGGGCGGCCCGTGGGGCGCGGGCGGCTCGGGGGTCACGGGCGGCCCGTGGGGCGCGGGCGGCTCGGCGGCCCCGGGCGGCTCGGGGGTCACGTCGGTTCCGACAGGACCTGGAGCGCCCGGAAGGTGATCCGGTCGAGCGAGCAGCCGTCCGGTCCGTCGTCCAGTACGCCGTGGTCGAGCAGCCGGCCCACGAGCGGTCCGACCTCCTCGATCCGCAGCCCGGTGACCGCCGCGATGTCGGCGTACGCGCACGCCTCGCCCGGCTCCACGTACTGGATCCAGTCGGTCAGCACCGCCGTCAGCCCGCTGTCGAGCCCGACCCGCTCCAGGTGCGAACGGGCGAAGTCCACCCGGCCCGCGAAGTCCCCGGCGTCCTCCAGGGCCGCTTCGAGCGGGGAGCCCTCACGGGTGATGCGGTGCACCGTCCGCTCCAGCAGGTGCGGCCAGCCGCCGGTGAGTTCGATGACCCTGCGCCGCTTGTCCGGGGTGTCGAACGGACACTCCGGCCAGGCGCGGAGGCTGTCCGTCGTCCACCGCTCGGGACGCACGACACCGGTGATGACCTCGTCCTTGCGGCCCCACTCGGACGGACCCACCAGAAGGACGGCCGTCCGGTGGGGCATCCCGCCCTCGGACGGGGAGGTGCGGGCGTGCAGTGCCTTCGTCCAGTCCGCGACCTCGGCGGGGCCCCGGCCCCGGACGTCGGCCAGGATCAGAAGCGGTCGGTCGTCCGCGTCCCGTCCCGCGGCCCGCGGCGGGGCGTCGGCGGGCGCCTCCCGGAACTCCAGCCCGCGCGCGGTGGAGTACGACTTCACCGCGGCCTTCACGAGCGCCGGTCCGTGGGCCTCGGTCAGGCACACCGCGGCCACGCCCGGGGCCGTCACCGTGTGGAGCTGGTGCTCCGTCAGCGGACTGTAGCGGGCGATGTTCGCGCGGTCCGTGCCGACGAACCGCCGCGAGAAGCGCGGGTTGTAGTCGTACGGAAGCCCGAACTCCGTCTGACGCAGTTCGAGTTCGAGGTCCTCGCGGGTGCCGAGCATGCTGACGACGTTGGGGCTGCGCACGGCGTAGCTGCGCCCGTCCGCCAGCTGGATGAGCAGGCCCAGGCCGACCATCTCGTCCAGGTAGATCCGTACGTCGGTCGCGGTGAGCGAACCGAACCCCTCCCGCCAGCGCTCCTTGGCCGCCCTCAACAGCTCGTCGGCGTCGTAGCCGTACCGGTAGAGGTCCTCCTGGCTGCGCAACGCGATCACCAGGGCGAGCACCCGGTAGCGGTCCTCCAGGTTGATCGTGATGCGGTGCCGCTCCGCGATGTGCCGGTGGACCTGGGCGGACCCGGTCACGGACCGGACGTCCTCGTCCGTCACCGTGATCGGCCAGTTCGCCGACGCCACCGACTTGGTCCGCAGGGTCGCCACGAGCCGCTCGCAGAAGATCTGGACCAGACACGCCTGGTAGTTCGTCGCGGCGAGCACCCGCCAGACCAGCTCGGGCCGCTCGAAGCGGTATCCGAAGGCCGCCATCGGCTCGACGACCAGACGCTGCGCCTCGGCCGGCTTCAGCGTACTGATCAACACGTCCGGACCGCCGTGCGTCAGGGGCACGTTGGACAGGTGGCCGAAGCGCTGCACCTGGTGCAGACCCGCGAAAACGATCTTGAACCGGCGGTCGGTGCGGTCCATCAGACCCTTGAGCCGCAGCACGTTGGCGAAGGTGGCCTCCCCGCCCCGCCCGCGCACCGCCTTGGAATCCGCCGTCAGGAAGGCGTCGGCCTCGTCCGCCAGCACCAGCACCCGCCGGTCGTGCCCCTCCTCCAACCACCGCTCCACCCGGGCGAGCATGGCGTCCGGCGTGTCGTCCGAGCGCGCCGACGCGTCCAGCACGCCCACGCGCCGCAGCTCGTCCTCCAGCACGGCCCAGACGCGTTCGGCCGGCTCGGCCTCACCCACCCCGCGCGCCTTGAGGTCGACGTAGATGGCCTTGTGGCCGGGCGTGCCGGGGAAGGACGCCTGGACCTTGCGCAGCAGGGCGGACTTGCCCAACTGGCGCCCGCCGTAGAGGAACAGCGCGCCGAGCGGGTCCGTCACGGCGGCGATCTCCTCCTGCCGCCCGTAGAACACCTCCGGGGGCACGAGCCCGGCCACGAAGGGCGTGTACGGGTTGTACGCCGTCCAGGGAAGGGTGACCCGCTGGGTGGCCCGGAAGGACCGCGGGGAGCGCGCGGCCACCCAGCCGAACACGGCGGGGTCCACCACCAGCGCCTGCTGGGAGGCGGCGGTACGCGCCCGCCCCGCCATCTCCCGCCGCCCGCCGAGCCCGAGCGGGTACAGGTAGAGGATCAGGCAGGCCCCGGAGTCGCTGCTGTCCAGCAGCTCCAGCGGGCTGCGACCGCGCTGCTCGTCGGAGACCACGAGGATGGTGTACGAGGACGCGGCCGACCCCAGGGCGGCCACGTACCCGGGAGCCGTCTCGCTCGCCCGCGCCCGGGCGGTCAGCCGCAGCACCCCGCGCACCTGGCCCTGCTGGTCGCGGACCGGTGTGTGCGGGCACTCCAGCCCCAGCACGCGCAGGACCGAGGGGATGTGCCGCTGCCACTCCGAGCCCCGGGTCGAGGGCCGGCACAGCGCGTCCCACGAGTCCAGCCCGCTGCGGGCCCCCTCGGTCAGGGGGTTGCCGTCCAGATAGGACTCGGCCCACGGGCGGGCGGAGTAGCCCTGGGCGCCGGATGTCCTGCGCACCCCGGCCAGCTCGATCCCGGCGGTGAAGCGCTCCAGCTCCGCGCCCGAGTCCGTGGTGCTCCAGTCGGGCAGGGGCTTGCCCTCGCGCAGCAGCGCCAGACACTCCTCGGCGGTGACCGTGTCCCCGAGGTCCAGCAGCGAGGTGAGCCGACGCAGCTCCTCGTCCGACGGGTTCAGCGCCGTCACGCTCTCGTGGAGGCGCTCCACGTAGGCCCGGACCGCCGCCCGCATCTCGCCCTCCAGGGCGGTGATGCCGGCGCAGGCCCGACCGAACGCGCCCTCGGGGGCGGGCCGGCGCAGCTCTTCGAGCCGGCCGACGACTTCGCGTTCCGTCTGCATGTCGAGCTGCTGGGTGCGCAGTTCGGCGAGGAGACCGCTCGCGGCGGCGTGGGCCTTGCGGTGGACGGCGCTCCAGCGCGTCCACTCGGGGTCGCGCAGTTGCCGCCAGTCGCGGGGCACGGCGTCGGGCCCCGCGGGGAGCGCCGGAACGAGGTCCTGTTCCAGCGCCGCGACCAGGGCGTCGGCGAGGTGCAGGTCGCCCTGCTCGAAGTAGTGCCGGAGCACCGCACGGGCGTCGACGGGGTCCAGCAGCGTGAGGACCGCCTCCTCGAACCCCGCCTCGGCGGGCAGCGGCGCCCCCTCGGGCGACCGGGGGAGTCCCGGTGCGGCGAGGAGGGCCTCGGTCCGGGGCTGGTCCATCACCCGTACGGCGTCGGGGTCCTGCGCCGGGACGGCGGTGCCGGGCGAACGGTCGCCTTCGAGGAGCCACGTGCGCAGCCGCAGCAGGGCGGCCCCCTCGACGCCCGGCGGGGGCGTCTCGTCGCGTACCTGTTCGAGGGCGTGGCGCAGGGTGGTGGCGGCACCGTCCGCGCGCTCGTCGACGACGGGCGCGGCCAGCGCCCGGGCGCGCGACAGCAGGTCGCAGACCTGCTCGATGCTGCGCAGCAGGGCCCGTTTGGCGGCGGCCTCGATGTGCTCCTTCGCCTGTTTCGGCGTACGGATCTCGGCGTCGGCCTCCTCGATCATGCGCTCGGCGGAGCCCCGCTTGCGGAAGAGCTCCCACGCCCGGTCTAGCTCGGCCGGCCCGGCCGTGCCGGCGGCCCAGTGGCCGACCGCTTCCAGCGCCTTCCCCAGGGGCTGGTCCGAGTCGATCAGACGGGTCCTGACCTGGGTCGCGCGGGTGTAGCCGATGCGCTGGCGCCGCAGGGCGTCGCGCAGTTCGTCGGCCTCGGAGGAGAGCTGCTCCGGCGTGAGCCCGACCACGGTGTCGGTGGCCAGGCGGGTCGCGCTGAGGTCGAGCCGGTGGTAGCGGCGCAGCGCGTCGACGGCCCGTTCGAGGAGCTTGCCCCAGTTCCCGGGCACGCTGGAGGAGAGTTCGGCCTGGATCAGGAGGTCGTTGGGCCACCCCACCAACAGGCCGGCCCGCAGCGAGGACACGGCGGCGAGCACCAGGGCGGGGCGGTCGGCCTGGAGCGCCTCGATCTCCAGGGCGAAGCCGGTCATCACCGCCGCGGCCTCTCCCTCGTCGCCGCAGGCGAAGGCGGCCTCGGCGAAGGCGAGGGTCTCGGCGCGGTGCGGGGGCTCCGCCGAGCCGACCGTCGTCCAGTAGGCCTCCTGGAACCGGCCCTGGGCGATCAGCCGGGCCACCGCGGCCTCCGCGCCGTCGGGTGCCTCCGGCGGCGTCCAGGGCGTGAAGCGCGACTGCTCCGGGGCCCTGGGGCCGGTGTTCGGGGCCGCCGTGTCCCGCGGGGCGCCGGACGCGTCCGCGCCGGAGCGTTCGGCCGCCGGCGCCGCCTCGGGGGCCGGGGCGGGGGCGGGGGCGGGCTGCGGCTCCGGTGCGGAGACGGGCTCCGCGACCGCTTCCGGGGGCGGGGCGGGCACCTGAGCGTCCCGGGCCGTCCGGAGTTCCGCTTCCGGCTCCGACAGCGGTTCCGGAAGCGGTTCGGGCTCCGGCTCCGACAGCGGTTCCGGCTCCGAGGGCGCGGTCGGCGCCTCGTTCGGCACCTCGTTCGGCGCCTCGGTCGGGGCCGTCCCGGCCACCGGTTCGGGCGTCACGGCGGACGTGCCGCTCCGTTCCGCCGAGGGGTCCGCCTCCGGCCCGGGCTCGGGTTCCGGCAGCGGCTCCGGTTCTGCCTCCGGCTGTGCTTCCGTTTCCGTGGTCGGCCCGGACGGCGGCGCCGCCGCGTCGGGCGCCCGACCCTGTGCGGGCACGGACGCCGACGGAGTCGGGGCGCCGTCCGGGAGCGCGACGGGTGCTCCGGCCGCCAGGAGCTCGCCGATGCGGGTCTCCAGCGCGGTCAGCGACTGCTGCAACAGGACGTGGTGCGGGGCGTCGGGCGCCGTCTTGTCCAGGAGGACGAGGATGTCCGCGCGGTCCTCGTCCAGCCGGAGCAGCTCCTCGGCGCGCCGCGCGGCCGCGTCCCGGAGCTCCCGCGCGAGCGCGTCGAGTTCGGCGAAACCCGCCTCCCCGGGCCACGTACGGCCGTCGGCGGCCAGCAGCTCCACGATCAGGGCGCGTTCGCGCCGCCATTCCTCCAACCGGACGGCCAGGAGGTCCGGCACGGCCCGTCCGGCCCGCACCCGCCCGAGCGTCTCCTCCAACACGCGGTCGAGCTCTGCCGATCGCTCGCCCAGCATCCGCCGCGACGCGCGCAGTCGGTCCTCGCTGATCTCCACGGCCAACGGGCCGCCCTCCTCCTGTACGTCGTCCGTCCCGACGGCTTCCTCGTCGGCGTCCGATCCGTCCTCGGCGCTCGCGCCGGCCGGGCGGCAGGGTCCGCCGCCCGGTTCGCACCCGCACGGGGTCCCGGGGGCCGTGGCGGCCTCCCACAGGTCCTCCCACCGCTCCTCGACCGATCCGCCCTCGGCGAGCCGGTCGTCGGCGAGGCCGTACAGGGTGATCTGCGCGAGCACCGGATCGATCTCCCGGAGCATCCGCCGCAGCTGTTCCGCCTCCGGCTTCGCCAACCGCGCGGGCGGATGTCCGTAGCACCGCTCCAGGCGGTACATCGTCCAACCGGACGCGTAGTGCGCGATCGCCGTGAGGCCGGCCGCGCTCGTACGGCTGAGCCACGTACGGGCGGCGAGGACCTCACGGCGCCGCAGGCGCGGCGCCGGCCCGTTCCCGGTGCCGGCGATCCCCGGTATCTGCGCCAACATGCCCGGAATCGTGAGGAGTTCCCGCAGCGCGCGGTCGTCCAGCCCGGTCACCCAGGCGCGGAGCCCCTCCCCCTTGGTGTGCATGGACGGATCGTGCCAGAAGCACGTGCGCCCGCACGCGGCTTTCGGCGGATCCCACCGCTCACGTCCTCAGACCACCGAGAGCAGGTCCACCACGAAGACGAGCGTGGAGCCCGCCGGGATCAGCGGGGAGGGGGACTGCCTGCCGTAGCCGAGGCGCGGCGGAACGATGATCTCGCGCCGGCCGCCGACCTTCATCCCCCTGATGCCCCGGTCCCAGCCCTTGATGACCCGGCCGCCGCCCACGGCGAACTTGAACGGCTGGTCCCGCTCCCAGGAGGAGTCGAATTCCCTGCCCGTGGCGAAGGTGACCCCGACGTAGTGGACCCGGACCACCCGGCCCGGCTTCGCCTCCGGCCCGTCCCCGACGACGAGGTCGCGGACGGTCAACTCCTCGGGTGCCTCGCCCTCGGGGAGTTCGATCTCCGGCTTGGTCGGTTCGCTCATCGCGGCTCGCTCCTCTCCGCCGGCCCCCTCGCGGGGACCGGCCGGTCGCGTGGTCGCTCCACGCGGTGGACGATCACGCTACCGAGTGGGCCGATCGACCTCCGGTGCGGTGCGTCGGCGCACATGGCGCGGCCGCGGGCACGCCACTCATTCAGGCCCCGGAAGGGGTGCGTTGACGACCCCGAACGGTACGTGGACGCTCGGGGTGGCGGGCGCGGTGCCGGCGAGGTGGGCGACCTGGTCGTCGAAGAAGATGTGCGGGTCGAGGGCGCGCATCACGGCGGCCTTGTCGATGCCGCCGAGGAAGAAGGCGTCGTCGACGCGCAGCCCCCACTGCTTGAGGCTGTGCAGGGCACGTTCGTGCGCGGGGGCGTCCCGGGCGGTGACCAGGGACACGCGCAGGCGGGGCCGATAGGCCGGGTCCGCGCGGCGTTCCTCCTCCTCGCGGAGCTGGATGCGGTTGATGCCCGCGAGGAAGTCCTTCAGGGGGCCCGGGTCGTGAGGGGTGGCCGCGTTGCGGACCTCGTGCGCGCGGAACCCGTCGATGCCGGCGGTGCGGTAGATCCGCTCCGAGGAGTCGCCCGCCAGCACGCCGTCGAAGTCGAAGGCGATGCGCAGTTCCCGGTCGGTGTCGTCGTCGACCCGCTCGGTTTGGAGCACGTGCCCCGCCGGCAGGCCGTCGGCCACCGCCTCCCGAACGTCGGAGCCGTTGGCCGACAGGAACAGGGACATGTTCAGGGCGGGTATGAAGCGGTGCGACGACCGGCCCGGCCGGAACACGGCCCGACTGATGTGCAGCCCGTGCGCGGCGATGGAACGCATGACGCGCAGGCCCGTGTCCGGGTCGTTGCGCGACAGGATGATGACCTCGACCAGCGGATCGAGGGGATCCGCGAGGTCGTTCAGCGACAGCAGACGCCGGACGAAGGGGAAGGCCACCCCCTTGTCCAGGACGTCGTCCACGTGGGTCTCCTGGTACCTCCGGTACGCGTCCTCGCCCTGCTGCCGGAACACCGCGTCGCACTCGGCGAGGTCGAACAGGGCGCTGGAGGCGATCCCGATGACGACGCGGTGGGACAGGTCGTACTTCATCTCACCCCCCTGCCGACACACGGGCACCATCGAGACGGTTATCGCCCGTTCGGGTATGCCGAAAACATGTGCGCACCCCGCTCGGTACCGATGTCGGACATCAGGCGGCGACGAGCTCCTTCTTCGCGGTCCGGGGCGTCGACCTTGGGCTTCCTGTTCGGCAGGGAGAGCCGGAAGACCTTGCGCCACGCGGAGAACACCTGCTTGGGCAGCGGCCCGGTGACGTACTCCAGCTCGTACTTCTCGAACAGCGCGCGCACCTCGACCGCGACCTCGGCGTACCGGTTGCTCGGCAGGTCCGGGAAGAGGTGGTGCTCGATCTGGTGCGACAGGTTGCCCGTCATGAAGTGCATGGCCTTGCTGCCGCTGATGTTCGCCGAGCCCATCATCTGGCGCAGGTACCACTGGCCGCGCGTCTCGCCCTTGATCGACCGGCGCTCGAAGACCTGCACGCCCTCGGGGAAGTGCCCGCACATGATCACCGAGTGGGACCAGAGGTTGCGGACCAGGTTCGCGGTGAAGGTGGCGGCGAGCGTGGTGAGGAAGGACGGGCCCGACAGCAGCGGGTGGATCACGTAGTCCTTGAGCACCTGCTTGCGGATCTTGCGGCCGACGGCCCGGGCCCGCGCGCGGAACTCCGGGTTCTTGCGGCGGCGCTTGTGCAGGTTCTTGCCGAGCTCCAGGTCGTAGGCCGCGATGCCGTACTCGAAGAAGCAGGCGTTGATGAAGTTCCACAGCGGCTGGCCGAGGTGGAACGGGTGCCACTTCTGGTCCTCGTCGACGCGCATGATGCCGTAGCCGAGGTCGTTGTCCTTGCCGATCACGTTGGTGTACGTGTGGTGCAGCTCGTTGTGCGAGTGCCGCCACTGATCGGACGGCGAGACGTGGTCCCACTCCCAGGTGGTGGAATGGATCTTCGGGTCCCGCATCCAGTCCCACTGGCCGTGCAGGACGTTGTGGCCGATCTCCATGTTGTCCATGATCTTCGCCACGGAGAGCCCGGCGGTGCCGACCAGCCAGGCGGGCGGGAAGAACGAGAACAGCAGCACGCCCCTGCTGACCAGCTCCAGCTTGCGCTGCGCCGAGATGACCTTCCGGATGTAGGCGGCGTCCTTCTCGCCGCGGTCGGCGATCACCGCGTCGCGGATCGCGTCCAGCTCGCGGCCGAGCTCCTCGATCTGCTCCGCGGTGAGGTGGGCGGTGGGGTCGATGGCGGTCAAGGTGCTCCTACCGTTCGATGTCGCAGGGGCCCGCCGCGGCGGACACGCAGGTCTGGATGAGGACGCCCGGTTCGGCCTCGGTGATCTCGCCGGTGCGCAGGTCGCGGACGGCGCCCGCCTTGAGCGGCGTGACGCAGCCGAAGCAGATGCCCATGCGGCATCCGGACGGCATGAGCACGCCGGCCTCCTCGCCGACGTCCAACAACGGCGTGGCGCCGTCCGCGTCGACGGTCCTGCCGGTGGCGCTGAACGTGACCTCGCCGCCGTCACCGGCGACGACGCCGACGCCGGCGCGGAAGCGTTCGGTGTGCAGGCGCTCCTCGACGCCGCGCTCGCGCCACAACCCCTCGGCGGCGTCGAGCAGGCCCGCGGGCCCGCAGGCCCAGGTCTCGCGCTCGGCCCAGTCGGGTACCAGTGCGTCGAGACGGGCGATGTCGAGCACGCCCTCCGTGTCGGTGTGCACCTCGGTGAGCCGCAGCCTGCCCTCCGCGACCAGGTCGTGCAGCTCGCCGCGGAAGATCACGTCCTGCGGCCGCGGCGCGCAGTGGACCATGACGACGTCGTCGAACCCGGTGTCGCGCAGCATGCCCATTACGGGCGTGATGCCGCTGCCGGCCGTCAGGTAGAGCACCTTGGCGGGCTTGGCCTCCGGCAGGACGAAGTCACCGGTCGGCTGGTCGAGCTGGATCAGCGTGCCCGGTTTCGCCCTGCGGACCAGGTGGTTGCTCACCTTGCCGTCCGGGATCGCCTTCACGGTGATCGTGACGCGGCCGTCGCGGCGGTTCGTCGGCGAGGTGAGGGAGTAGGCGCGCCACAGGCGCCTGCCGTCGACGTCGACCCCGATCCGCACGTACTGGCCGGCCGTGTGGCCGCGCCAGCCCTTGCCCGGCCTGATCACGACGGTCGCGGCGTCACCCGTCTCGGGGTGCACGGCCTCGATGCGCCCGCGCAGGTCGCCGCCCGCCCGCAGGGGGCTGACCAGGTCGAGGTAGTCCGACGGCAGCAGCGGCGTCGTGATCATCTCCAGCAGCTTCCACGCCCTGCTGCGGAGGGTTGTACTCGTCATGACTCCAGCTTGATGCGCCGCGAGGCGTAAAGTCCTGACCACAAGACGTAAATTTCGTCGGCTGAATTGTTCGCAGGGAATAAAACATGAGTCACCCCATCCGGATGGTCACCGAACCGGCCCTGGATCGGACAACCGTCACCGCACTTCGGGCCGCGCTGAGGACCACGGCGGACGAGGTCGTCCAGGCGATCATCGACGAGGTCCCTCCCTACGCGAACGCCCTGTCGGGCCGCATGGGCGTCACCATCCGCCGCGCCGTCCGCACCGCCCTGGGGCACTACCTGGACCTCGCGAGCGGGAACGCCACGGGCGGCGACGCCGGTGACGCGGCCTACGAGCTCGGCCGCGGCGAGGTGCGCGACGGGCGCTCGATGGACGCCCTGCTCAGCGCCTACCGCGTCGGCGCCCGCGTGGCCTGGCGGTGCCTGGCGGCGGGCGCCGTACCGGCGGGTCTGCCCGCCGCCGAGGTCGCCAGGTTCGCCGAGCTGACCTTCGCCTACATCGACGAGCTCTCCGCCGCGAGCGCCGCCGGCCACGCCGACGAGCTGGCCGCCCGGGGCCGGGAGCACGAGCGCCACCTGGAACACCTGGCCCGCGACCTCCTCGCCGGCGCGAGCCCGGACGTCCTGCTGGCCTCCGTCCAGCGGGCCGGGTGGCAGGCCCCGGTCTCGTTGACCGCCGTCCTGCTGCCCGCCGCCCAGGCCCGGCCCGCCTACCGCACGCTCGACCCGAGCACCCTCGTCCTGGACGACCTGCCGGACGCCTTCGGCGTGCTGCTCGTCCCCGACGCCGACCGGCCCCACCTCCTGCGGCAGCTGACCGACCGCACCGCCGTGGTCGGCCCGGCCCGGCCGTGGACCCGCGCGTCCGCCTCGTACGCACGAGCCGCACGCGCGCGCTCCCTGTCCTCCGCCATCCGCGACACCGAGGAACACCTGCCCGAGCTGGTGCTGAGCGCCGACGCGGACGCGTTCGCGGACCTGCGCGCCCGGGCCCTCGCCCCGCTGCGGACCCTGCCCGTCGCGACCGCGCGGCGGCTGGAGGAGACGCTGCGGGCGTGGCTGCTGCACCAGGGCAGGCGGGACGAGGTGGCGGCGGCGCTGTTCGTCCACCCCCAGACGGTCCGCTACCGGATGGCCCAGCTGCGGGACCTGTTCCCGGACCTCGCCTCGCCCCACCGGGTCCTCGAACTCACCCTGGCGGTCGGCCTCCCCTAGAAGAACCCGATCTTCTTGGGGGAGTAGCTGACCAGCAGGTTCTTGGTCTGCTGGTAGTGCTCCAGCATCATCTTGTGGGTCTCGCGGCCGATGCCCGACTGCTTGTAGCCGCCGAAGGCGGCGTGCGCCGGGTAGGCGTGGTAGCAGTTCGTCCAGACGCGGCCGGCCTGGATCGAGCGGCCCGCGCGGTAGGCCGTGTTGACGTCGCGGGTCCACACTCCCGCGCCCAGGCCGTACGAGGTGTCGTTCGCGATGCGGATCGCGTCGTCGAAGTCCTGGAAGGAGGTCACCGACACCACCGGGCCGAAGATCTCCTCCTGGAAGATCCGCATCCGGTTGTCGCCCTCGAAGATGGTCGGCCGGACGTAGAAGCCCCCCGCCAACTCGCCGCCGTGCTCGATCCGCTCGCCGCCCGTGAGGATCTTCGCGCCCTCCCGCTGCCCGATCTCCACGTACGAGAGGACCTTCCTCAGCTGCTCCTCGGAGGCCTGCGCGCCGATCATGGTGTCCGTGTCCAGCGGGTGCCCCGGCACGATCAGCTCGGTGCGCGCCACGGCCGCGTCCAGGAAGTCGGCGTACCGGCCCCGTTCGATCAGCGCGCGCGACGGGCTCGTACAGACCTCGCCCTGGTTCAGCGCGAACATCGTGAAGCCCTCCAGGGCCTTGTCGCGCAGGTCGTCGTCGGTGGTCCAGATGTCGTCGAAGAAGAGGTTCGGGCTCTTGCCGCCGAGTTCCAGGGTGACCGGGACCAGGTGCTCGGCCGCGTACCGCATGATCAGCCGGCCGGTGGAGGTCTCCCCGGTGAAGGCCACCTTCGCCACGCGCGGACTCGACGCCAGCGGCTTGCCGGCCTCCTCGCCGAAGCCGTTGACGATGTTCACCACGCCCGGCGGCAGCAGGTCCGCCACCAGACCGAGCCAGTAGTGCACCGAGACCGGGGTCTGCTCGGCCGGCTTGAGGACGACCGTGTTGCCGGCCGCCAACGCCGGGGCGAGCTTCCACACCGCCATCAGGATCGGGAAGTTCCACGGGATGATCTGCCCGACCACGCCCAACGGCTCGTGGAAGTGGTAGGCGACGGTGTCCTCGTCGAGCTGGCTGAGCGCGCCCTCCTGGGCGCGCAGCGCGCCCGCGAAGTACCGGAACTGGTCGATGGCCAGCGGCATGTCGGCGGCCAGGGTCTCGCGGATCGGCTTGCCGTTCTCCCAGCTCTCCGCGACGGCCAGCGCCTCCAGGTTCCGCTCCATGCGGTCCGCGACGCGCAGCAGGATCGCCGAGCGCTCGGTCGCCGAGGTGCGCCCCCAGGCGGGAGCCGCCGCGTGCGCCGCGTCCAGGGCGCGCTCCACGTCCTCGGCCGTACCGCGCGCGACCTCGGTGAAGGGCAGCCCGGTGACGGGGGAGCGGTTCTCGAAGTAGCGGCCGCGCGCGGGTTCCACGTACGCGCCGCCGATGTAGTGGTCGTAGCGGGACGCGTACGACATCAGGGCGCCCTCGGTACCGGGCGCGGCGTAGCGGGTCATGGTGTCCTCCCCTGGCCGGGCGCCGCCCGCCGTCGGGCGCCGCTCGCGGGCAGGCTAGGGGCGCCGGGGTTGCGGGGACGTTGCACGCCCGGTGGAGGGGCGGGCGGGCAGCGAAACCGGCGCCGGCTGCCGCGGCGCCGGCCGGAGCGGGTCCGCGCCCGGTTCCGCGCCCAGCTCCGCGTCGAGCGCCCGTACGCGGGCCAGGGCCGCGGGCCGACCGGCTGCGGGCGCGGCGTCCGCCAGCGCCCGCCACACGTCGCGGTCCTCCGCGCCCCACGGCCGGCACACCCAGTCGGCCAGCAGCCCCGCGTCCGCCCGCGCGATCACCGCCGCCCTCGCCTGGTCCTCGATGCGCCGCCGCAGCCGTACGACGCCGGGCGCGCGGGAGGCGGGCAGCAGCGGTCCCGGGTAGCGGGTGAGGGCCGCCGAGACGGCGCCCGCCGCCAGGTGCCGGGTCACGGCCGTGAAGTCGGCCTCCAGCGGCACCGTGGTCCGGTACGGGCGGCTCGACAGCGCGCCGGCGCCGAGCAGGGCCCGCAACCGTGACAGCTCCGCGCGCACCGTCACCGCGGACACCGACTCCTCCTCCTCGTACAGGGCGTGGGCCAGTTCCTCCCCGGACAGGCCCTCCGGATGGTGCGCGAGCAGCGTCAGGATCTCGCTGTGCCGCCGCCCCAGCGGGATCCGCCGGCCGCCGAGCACCAGCAGCGCCTCGTCCCGCCCGAGCGCGGCCAGGGTGTCGCGGTCGCCGGTCGGCGGCGGGGCGAGCAGCGCCAACTGCCCCTCGGCGGCCCGCGCCACCGCCTGGACGAAGGCCAGCGAATGGGGGTGGGCCAGCCCGTCGCCGCCCGTGATGTCCACCGCGCCCAGCACCAGACCGGTCGCCGGGTCCCGCACCGGCGCCGCGGCGCAGGTCCAGGGGTGGACGCGGCGGCTGAAGTGCTCCGCCCCGAAGACCTGCACGGGCCGGCCGACGGCGACCGCCGTACCGGGCGCGTTGGTGCCCATCGTCGCCTCCGCCCAGCGCGAGCCCGGAACGAAGCCCAGGCGCTCGGCCCTGCGCAGGGTGGCCGGTTCGCCCTCCACCCACAGCAGCCCGCCCCGCGCGTCGCACACCGCCAGCAGGTGCGCGCCGTGCGCGGCGAACGCCCCGACGAGGTCGCGGAACAGGGGCATCACCCGGGCCAGCGGATGCTCGTCCCGGTAGGCCCGCAGGTCCGGCTCCGCCAGTTCCAGCCGGGGAGCGCACTCGGGACTGACGCGCGCCCGCGCGCACCGCCGCCAGGACGTGGCGATCACCGACCGCACCGGCGGCTCGACGCGCCCGTCCCGGGTGAAGGCGGTGTGGGCCCGCCGCAGGACGCGACCGCGTTCGGCGGGATCGGCCCCGCCCGGCAGTGCCAACGACGGATCGGCCATGCGTCCTCCCGGGGACGGTGGTGGGCGGGCGGTGGGCGGGCGTGGGCGCCCTCATCGTCGTGCCGCCCCGCGAGCCCGACAAGCGCCGCGTCGGCCAGTCCGCGCCGAAACCCGGCCGGGCTCGGACGGGGCCCGGCGGTGTTCCGTCCCCGTCCGTGGGCGTCGTCGGGCGGGAACGTACGGGAGGGCCCGGGCGTTCACCGGACAGCCGCCCGAGCGGGCGGGAAGGGTCCGGAGGAGGTGTTCGAGGGTGTCGAGGAACGGGAAGGTCGCGGTCGCCGGAGTCGCGGCGGCCGTCGTGCTGTTCTGGTTGGTCGGATTCTGGGCGGGACTGGTGGTCCTCATCGGGGTTCCGGCCGTCGCCTACCTCCTGCTGGACCCCTCCCAGCGGCGTCGACTGCGGGGCGGTTCCAGAAGGCAACTCGGCCGCTGAGGCCGACCAGGGGGGAATCTTCGATGGACACCGACACCGCACGGGTGGCGGCGGTCAGCAGCAACGGCGTGTACTCCTTCACCAAGCCCGTCCGGGAGAGCATCACCCTGCTCACCGGACTGGGCGTGGAGGGGGACGTGCACGCCGGGGTCACCGTCCGGCACCGCTCGCGCGTGGCCCAGGACCCGACCCTGCCGAACCTGCGCCAGGTACACCTGATCCACCGCGAGCTGTTCGACGAGGTGGCCGCGGCCGGCTTCGACGTCGGACCGGGCGGCCTCGGGGAGAACGTGACCACGCAGGGCCTGGACCTGCTCTCCCTGCCGACCGGCGCGCTGCTGGGCCTCGGCGGGGAAGCCGTGGTGGAGGTGACCGGCCTGCGCAACCCCTGCCGGCAGATCGACGACTTCCGCGGCGGACTGCTCAAGCAGGTCGTCGGACGGGACGAGGAGGGTCGTCTCGTCCGCAGGGCCGGGATCATGGGCGTCGTCCGCCGGGGCGGCACGATCCGCCCGGGGGACGCCATCACGGTCACCCTCCCGCCGCTCCCGCACGTCCCGCTCGAACGGGTCTGACGCGTCCGGCCCCGGTGGGCGCCCGGGGACACCCGCGCTCCCGTCGCCGGGCGGCCGGGCTCACGCCGGCCGGAGGGCGACCCGGTCCAGTGCCGTCAGCAGGTCCGCCAGCGCGGGCAGGTCGGCGGGGCCCTCGCGCAGCGCCGGCGCGCCCGTACGCGGGACGCTCAACACCTCGCCCGGCAGCTCGTCCAGCAGGACGAAGGCCGCGCCGTCGGTCCGGGCCACCAGCGACCAGCCGGGCCCGTCCGCGCGCAGCGTCCGCGTGCCCTCGCCGGCGAAGGAGGACCGCACCCGGCCCGGGGGCGGTGCCTCCCGTGCGTAGGCCACGGCCTCGCGCAGCGCCCGCGCCAGACCGGGGTGCGCCGCCGAGGCCGCCCCGCCGTCCTCCGCCTCCCGCCCGCCCCAGTCCGCCCACTCCCGGGCGATCTGGTCCGCGCCGAGACGCCGCTGCACCGGGCCCCACGCGTCCGCCGAGGGCGGCGCCAACGGCACCCGACCGGTACCGTCCGCGCCCTGTTCCGGGTCGTGCGGTTCCGGTATCCCGGGCGCCGCCACGGTCAGGTCCAGCGGCCAACCCGCCAGCGACACCACGATGCTCCGCTCGTCGGGCGACAGCTCGTGGTCGATCCCGCAGTCCCAGGCGGCGACGGCGGAGGCCACCAGCGCCACGTCGTCCACGACGACCGTCCAGCGGGCCCCCTCCTGGTCCTGCCCGAGCACCAGCCCGTACCCGTCGGGGGCCGGCGGGATCCCCAGCAGCGCGCAGGCCTCCGGGAAGTCGTCACCGAGCATCGTCGGGAACCGCGTGGGGGTCAGCAGTACGGCGGTCAGCACGTACAGCGAGCCCCCGTCCTCCTCGTCGGACACGTGCCCTCCCGATTCCGACGCCGTCTCGTCGGCGCACCTTAACCAGCGACCGGCGGAGCCGTCGAGGGTTTCCGCACGCCGATCCGCGTCCATCCGTGCCGGTCAGGCCCGCACGCCCACGATCACCACCCGCACGTAGAGTCGGTGCCCCGCGACAGAAAGGGAGACCGGTGCGTCGTTACGATCGGCTGAGGGAGATCCTCCGTCTCGACCCCGACAAGGACTTCCTGACCATCTACCGGCTCACCGCCACCTACGAGTTCCCCTGGGACTTCACCCGGGCCCTCGAACTGGCCCTCTTCCGGACCTACGCCGTCCCCGCCATCGGGGGCCTGCTCGCGGAGACCGCCGAGTTCACCGAACGCACGCAGAAGCGCTACGACGACACGGCCCTGCTCCTCGACGCGGTCGTCGAGCACGGCTTCGACAGCGACACGGCCCGCACCGCGATCCGGCGCGTCAACCGGATGCACCGCGGCTACGACATCTCCGACGACGACATGCGCTACGTCCTGTGCACCTTCGTGGTGATCCCCGCCCGCTGGATCGACGCCTACGGCTGGCGCCCCCTCACCCACCACGAACGCCGGGCCTGCGCCAACTACTGCGCCACCCTCGGCCGTCACCTGGGCGTCAAGGAGGTCCCCGGCTCCTACGAGGAGTTCGAGGAGACCCTCGACGCCTACGAGAAGGCCCACTTCGGCCCCTCCGAGGGCGGCCGCGAGGTCGCCGACGCCACCCTCGACCTGATGGCCTCCTGGTACCCGAGCCCGCTCGCCCCGGCGGTGCGCGGCGGCGGCCTCGCCCTGCTCGACGACTCCCTGATCGACGCCTTCCGCTACGAGGCCCCGCACCCCCGCGTCCGTCGGCTGGTCCGGGGAGCCCTGCGGCTGCGCGGTCGGGCGGTGCGCCTGATGCCCCCGCGCCGCGCCCCGCACTACGCCCGCCAGAACCCGGAGATCAAGGGCTACCGCGACGGCTACGACGTGGGCGGGCTCGGCACCTTCCCCGTCCCCGGCGCGGGCGGCTGCCCCGTGCCCCCTCCGCGCCGCCCCGCCGGAGCCGAGGCGCAGCCGCCCGCGTAGCCGCGATCGGTACGTACCGGTCCCGGCGCCGGCGGCGTCAGTCCCTGCGGCGTCAGTCCCGGCGGGTCGCCTGGACCAGGAAGCGGGAGTCCTCGTCGGCGTACGAGGTCAGCTCCCAGCCCGAGGCGGACAGCAGGGGGCGGAGGTTGGGCTCGGCGCGCAGGTCGTCCGGGGTGAGTGCGCGGCCGTGGCGCGCCGCGAGCGCCGCCCGCCCGATCGGGTGGAACAGCGCGAGCCGGCCTCCGGGGCGCACCACGCGGGCGAGTTCACCGAGGTTCGCCCCGGGGTCGGGCAGGTGCGCGATCAGTCCGGCGGCGAACACCGCGTCGAGGGCGCCGTCGCGCAGCGGGAGCCGGGCCACGTCCGCACGCAGCAGGGCGCCGGCCCCGGCCCGGCCGGCCCGCGCGGCGGCGGCCAGCATCGGAGCGGTGATGTCGACGCCGAGCACGGTTCCCCCGGGTCCGACCGCGGCGCGCAGCGCGGGCAGCGCCCGGCCGGTGCCGCACCCCGCGTCCAGCACCCGGTCGCCCGGGGCGAGGCCGAACTCGGTGACGGCGGTCGTGAAGGCGGGCCCGTCGTCGGGGAACTTGCGGTCCCAGTCGTCGGCGCGCATCCCGAAGAACTCCTGCACGCGTGCGGGGTCCTCGCTCTTTCGGTCATTACGGCTCATGCGGTCATGATCCCGCACTCCCCTCCCGGGGTCGGCTGCGGACCGTGCGCAAGGTGGCGCGCCGTGTGATCGAAGACGAACGTATCTCTGTCATATTCCAGCAGTTGCAGCGGCTTTCGGAATGCTCCCCTTGTTCGTGCCCTCACCCGGACTAGCGTCCCGTGGCCATGGGACACCTGGACCACGCAGCCTACGGGTGGCTTACGCCCGTGCTGTCATACGTGATGGCGTCGATCGGCGCCGCCCTCGGCCTGCGCTGCACCGTTCGCGCGCTCGCGGCCACCGGAGCCACCCGCCGCAACTGGCTCCTCACCGCGGCCTCCGCCATCGGCACCGGCATCTGGACGATGCACTTCGTCGCCGTGCTCGGCTTCCACGTCACCGGCACCGAGATCCACTACGACGTGCCGCTCACGCTCCTGAGCCTGTTCGTCGCCATGCTCGTCGTCGGCGCGGGGGTGTTCGCCGTCGGCTACGGCAGGAACCGCGGCCGGGCGCTCGTGCTCGGCGGGCTCACCACCGGGCTCGGCGTCGCCAGCATGCACTACCTGGGCATGGCCGCCCTGCGACTGCACGGCCGGATCTCCTACGATCCCCTCGCCGTCGGGCTCTCGATCGCCATCGCCGTCGTCGCGGCCACCGCCGCCCTGTGGGCCGCGCTCAACATCAAGGCCCCGGTGGCCGTCGCCGCCGCCTCGCTCGTCATGGGGCTGGCCGTCAGCAGCATGCACTACACCGGGATGCTGGCCGTCACCGTCCGCGTCACCCCCTCCGACCAAGCCCTGCCCGGAGCCACCGCCATGCAGTTCATCTTCCCGCTCGCGGTCGGACTGGGCTCCTACCTCTTCCTGACCGCCGCCTTCGTGGCGCTCTCCCCGACGGCCGACGAGCGGGCCGCCACGGCCTCCGCCGCGACCGTGCGCGGTCCCGGCGCCGGCACCGCGCCCGCCCACTGACCCCGGGCAGTCGCCGCCGCCCCCGCCGAATCCGCCCCGACCACACCGCCCCACCCGCGTCGCCCGGTCCCCCCCCCGCCGCGATCCGTCGACCCCGAAGCCCGCCACCGCATCCGTGCACCGCCCGGAACGAGGAGTCCATGCGCACACCCCGCACCAGACCCGAGGCGGCCGCGCCACCACGACAGCCCGCGCCGCGCGGCCGCCGGGCACACGCCGGTCCGCCGGCCGACGAGGCCGCCGCACCGGATCCCCTCCGTACGACCCACCCGGTCGCGGAGGCGGCGCCCGCCCGCCGACGGGTCCGGCTGCGGCCCGCGACGGTCCGCGCGAAGATCATCTCGCTGCTCATGCTCCCCGTGGTCTCCCTCCTCGCCCTCTGGGGCTTCGCCACCGTCAGCACCGCCCGCGAGATCGCGAGGCTCGGCGACGTCCGCCAGGTCGACGCCACCCTGCGCACCCCCCTCGCGGCCGCCCTCACCGAGCTCCAGGCCGAACGCCGGGCCGCCGTCCGCTTCCTGGCCGACCCCGCCTCCGACCAGGGACCCGCCCTGGAGCAGCAGGCCCGCCGCACCGACGCCGCCGTGAAGCGGCTGCGCCTCGGCGACCGGCACACCGTCGCCGACACCGGCGACCACCCCACCGAGGTCGTCGCCCGACTCGGTGCCTTCGTCACCGCCGCCGAAGCGCTCGCCGGCGCCCGGACGGACATCGCCGCCCGCCGCATGGGCCCCGACGCCGCGTACGAGACGTACACCCGCGTCACCGAGGCCGCCCTCGCCGCCGAAGGCGCCCTCTCCGGCGGCGAACACCCCGCGCTGGGCCCCGGGGCCCGCGTCCTGCTGGAGTTCGCCCGGGCCGGGGAGATGCTGTCGCGGGAGGACGCGCTCCTCGCCGTCCCCGCCGCGCCGCGCTCCGCCGAAACGCTCCGCCTCCTGGCCGGAGCCGTCGAGACCCGGCGCGCCCTGTCCGGGGCCGCCGCCCGGGACCTGCCCGCCGGCCCGCGCGCCGCCTGGGAGACGGTGGTGAGGAGCGCGGCGTACGGGGAGCTCACGACCGCCGAGGACAAGGCCCTGGCGGCTTACGCCCCGACGCCCGCGGGCTCGGGCCCGGGCGCGGCCGGCAACGGCGCGAAGGACCCGAAGGACGCGCGGGACCCGAAGAAGGCCGAGGAGGTACGCGGCACCCCCGCCGGCTGGGACGCCGCCCACGCGAGCGTCGGCTCCTCCATGCGCGAGATCGCCGGCGCCGCGCACGCCCGCCTCGTCGGGGACGCCGACCCCTTCACCGAGGGCGCGACGGGGCCGGCGGGCGCCGCCGTGCTGCTGGGACTCGTCGCCGTCGCCGCCTCGCTCGTCATCTCCGTCCGCATCGGCCGCGCGTTGGTCGTCGAGCTGGTCTCCCTGCGCAACACGGCCCTGGAGATCGCCCACCGCAAGCTGCCGCACGCCATGGACCGGTTGCGCTCCGGGCAGGACATCGACGTGGCGGCCGAGGCGCCGACCGGCGCGGTCGCCGACGACGAGATCACGCAGGTCGGCGCGGCCCTGAACACCGTCCACCGGGCCGCCCTCAGCGCCGCCGTCGAACGCGCCGAACTGGCCGACGGGATCAGCGGCGTCTTCGTCAACCTCGCCCGCCGCAGTCAGGTCCTCGTCCACCGGCAGCTCAACCTGCTCGACTCGATGGAACGGCGCGCCGACGATCCGGCCGAACTCGGCGACCTCTTCCGCCTCGACCACCTCACCACCCGGATGCGCCGCCACGCGGAGAGCCTGATCATCCTCTCGGGAGCCGCCCCCGGCCGCGCCTGGCGGACTCCGGTGCCGCTGACCAACGTGGTCCGCGCGGCCGTCTCCGAGATCGAGGACTACCCGCGCGTCGACGTGCGCGGTCTCGCCGAGGCCGCCGTCGTCGGCTCGGCCGTCGCGGACCTCACCCACCTCCTCGCGGAACTGATCGAGAACGCGGCGCAGTTCTCCCCGCCGCACACCAAGGTCCGCGTCAGCGGGGAGACCGTCGGCGCCGGGTACGTCCTGGAAGTGGAGGACCGGGGGCTCGGCATGGGCCGCGAGGCCCTGGCCGACGCCAACCGCCGCATCGAGCAGTCCGAGGACCTGGACCTCTTCGACAGCGACCGACTCGGCCTCTTCGTGGTGAGCCGCCTCGCGGCCCGCCACGGGGTACGGGTCCACCTGCGGACCTCACCCTACGGCGGCACCACCGCCGTGGTGCTGCTGCCCGGCGTGCTGCTCCAGGCGGCCATCGAGCCCCCGCCCGCGGGCGCCGCACGACCGGAGCGGCACGCCGAACCGGCCGGACGGCCGACGCCCCCGCGGCAGCCCCCGGCGGGCCCGCGCCCCCGGCCGGCGGGCGCGGATCCCCGGCCGGACCCCGAGGTCGAGGAGCCGCGCCCCGCACCGGTGGCGGCGCTGCGCCCGCGCGGCCCCGGCGGCACACCGCCGCGTACGCAGCCCCGTACGCCGTCCCCGTCCACGGCCGCGCCCACGCCCACGCCTGCGTCCCCGTCCGCGCCCTTCGCGGCGCAGTCCGCCTCGCGGGCCGGGGCCTCGGGTGGGGCCTCGGCCGGGGCGGCCTCGGTGACCGAACTGCCGCGCCGGGTGCGCCAGGCCAGCCTCGTCCCGCAACTGCGCGAGGCCCACGGGGCCGGGGGCGCGGACGGCGGGGGCCACACCGGGGCGTCGAAGGCCCGTAGCCCCGAAGAGGCCCGCGACCGGATGGCCGCCTACCGCGACGGGTGGGCGCGCGGCTCCCGGGAGAACTCCCCCCACGCAGGCAGCGAAGGAGAAGTGTGATGATCGAACACCACAGGGTCGACCTCGACGGGTTGCGCCGCACCGGCGAACTGGACTGGCTCCTGGACGACATGGTGATGCGGGTCCGCGAGGTCCGGCACGCGGTCGTCCTGTCCAACGACGGCCTCGCGGTCGGCTCCTCCAGCGCCCTGAGCCGGGAGGACGCCGAGCACCTGGCGGCGGTGGCCTCGGGATTCCACAGCCTCGCCAAGGGCGCGGGACGCCACTTCCACGCCGGGGGCGTGCGCCAGACGATGGTGGAGATGGACGAGGGGTTCCTCTTCGTCGCCGCCGCCGGAGACGGTTCCTGCCTGGCCGTCCTCAGCGCGGCCGGGGCCGACATCGGCCTGATCGCCTACGAGATGGCCCGCCTGGTCAAGCGGGTCGGCGAGCACCTCTACGCCCCGCCCCGCTTCGCGGTCCGCCCGCCGGCCGCCGGGTGAGCACGGCGGTCCGGGTCGTGGAGGACCAGTGGTACGACGCCGAGGCGGGCCCGCTCGTGCGTCCGTACGCCCTGACCGGCGGACGGACGAAGCCCGGACCGCACGGGGTCCGCTTCGACCTGATCGCGCTGGTCTTGGTGGACCCGGCGGCGGCGGGCGGGGCGGACGAGTCGCTGTTGGGCCCCGAACACCTCGCGCTGCTCGGGCTCTGCCGCGCCGAGACCCAGTCGGTGGCCGAACTCGCGGCGGACGCGGACCTTCCGGTGGGTGTCGTACGGGTCCTGCTGGGGGACCTGCTGGAGGCGGGGCACGTCAAGGTCAGCCGCCCGGTGCCGCCCGCGCGGCTGCCCGACGAGCGGATTCTGCGGGAAGTCATCGAGGGATTGCGAGCACTGTGATGGGACTGCGGGACAACGGACCGGCGGGGCGGGCGGGTTCGGAGGCGGACGAGGAGGAGACGTCCGCGCTCGCGCTGAAGATCCTGGTGGCCGGGGGGTTCGGCGTAGGCAAGACCACGCTCGTCGGCGCGGTCAGCGAGATCCGGCCGCTGCGCACGGAGGAGGCGCTGAGCGAGGCGGGCGAACTGATCGACGACACGGCCGGCGTCGACCGGAAGACCACGACCACGGTCGCGATGGACTTCGGGCGGATCACCATCCGCTCCGGCCTGTCGCTGTACCTGTTCGGGACGCCCGGCCAGGACCGGTTCTGGTTCCTGTGGGACGAACTCTCGCAGGGCGCGCTCGGGGCGGTGGTGCTGGCCGACACCCGGCGGCTGGAGGACTGCTTCCCGGCCGTCGACTACTTCGAGCACCGACGGATCCCGTTCGTGGTGGCCGTCAACTGCTTCTCCGAGGCGCGGCGTTATGGGGCGACCGAGGTGGCGCGGGCACTGGACCTGGAACAGGGGACACCGGTGGTGCTGTGCGACGCGCGGGACAAGGACTCGGGGAAGGAGGTGCTGATCAGGCTGGTCGAGTACGCCGGGCGGGTGCACACCGCCCGGCTGCTCGACTCGGTGGCGCCCCGGGCCGGTTCCGCGTGAGGCGGAACCGGTCGGCTCGGCGAGCGCTCAGTCGGCGATGCCGGCCATGGCGATCACCTTGTCGATCGGCACCCGGACGAGGAGTTCGCCGGGGACGCCGTTGCGGCGACCGAAGGCCTCGCCGCGCTCCTCGCCCATGTACCGGGCACCGATCCGGGTCGCCCAGTGGAGCAGCCCCTCGGGGTCGTCCTCGTGGCCGCTGATCTCGGCCCGGCCCTGGAGGACGACGTAGGAGAAGGGTGGGCGGTCGTCGTCCACGCAGAGGGCGACCCGGCCGTCCCGGGCCAGATTCCGCCCCTTGACGGTGTCCGCACCGGTGTTGAACACGAAGGAGTCGCCGTCGAGGACGAACCAGATGGGAGCGATGTGCGGGCTCCCGTCCGCGCGGACCGTGGAGAGCTTCCCGGTGCGGGTCGAGTGCGAGACGAACGCCCGCCATTCCTCTTGAGTCATCTTCTGTGCCATGGGTCCATCCTCCTTGCCGGAAAGCCGCTGGTGGGGAAGGCTTGCGGCACGACTACGCGGGGTGGGGCGCGGCCACGTCGGCCGCGTCGACGGGGAGGGGCTGGAAATGGCACTGGACAAGCAGCTCGACTGGCTTCTGGACGATCTGACGCGCAGGGTCCAACAGGTCCGGCACGCGGTGGTGTTGTCGAACGACGGGCTGGTGACGGCCGCGAGCGCGGGCCTCGCGCGGGAGGACGCCGAGCACCTGGCGGCCGTCGCCGCCGGGTTGCAGAGCCTGGCCAAGGGGTCGGGACGACACTTCCGGGCGGGTGAGGTGCGCCAGACGATGGTCGAGTACGACGAGGGCTTCCTCTTCGTCGTGGCGGCCGGATCGGGCAGTTGCCTGTGCGCGCTCAGCGCCGCCGAGGCCGACATCGTGCAGGTGGCCTACGAGATGACGTTGCTGGTCAACCGGGTCGGGGAGCACCTGGGGGTCGCGGAGCGGCGGATCACCGGGGGTTGAGCGGGCTCCGAGCCGGAGCCGGGCCCCGAGCAGGAGCCGGGATCCGAGCCGGATTCGGGGCGTCGCGGGGCGGGGCGTTGCGGGGCGGGGTGAGGGTTATCCACAGGCCTCGCGCGGTTCGGTCGCGGGGAGTTACGGTCTTCACACAGAGTGATCGCCATCAGGGTGATCGGCACGCGTGGGGGAGGACCGTGATGAACGTGGAAGCGCCGGTGTGTACGTCCGTGGGCGGGGGAGCGGACGGCGATCGGGAAGGCGTGCGGGGCGTCGCCGAGCGGTGCCCCGAACAGGACCGGACGCCTCCGGGGGCGGGGCCGGGACCGCGCGGAGCCGCAGGACCGCGGCCGCAGCCGCTGCTCGGTGGGGTCCGGGCGGCCCGGGAACTGGGTCTGGGACGGGGCGAGTTCGTCCGGGCCGTGCAGTTGGGGTTGGTACGGCCCGTCCCGCGCGCCCCGGCGGGACCGGCGAGGTTCCTGCGCGCCGAGGTGGAGCGGGTCCGGGCCCGGGAGGGGTTCCCGCAGGCGCTGCGCGCCCGGTTGGAGACCGTGGCCGGCGCCGACGCGGGCGCGGAGGTGTTGGGGATCGGGCCGAGCCGCTTCACCCGGCTCGCGCGCTGCGGGCACCTCACACCGCTCGGCTACCGGATCAACCGCTACCGGGTCGTCGTCTGGTCGTACCCGGTCGCGGAGTTGCGGGAGTTCGCGGCCCGGGAGCCGGGGATGCTGCGGGGGGTCGCCTCCCCGAGGGACCGGGAGCTCGTCGAGGCCCGTGCGGACCTGCGCCCGCGCCGGTGGCGGGCCCGGCACGTGGGGCTGTCGCTCAGAGCGACCGCCGACCCCTGGGAGCGTGCCGCGGTGCTCGCGTGCGTCCTGCCCGAGGAGGCGGTACGGGCGGCCGTGCCCGATCCGGCCGAGCGCATCGTGCTCGCCGCCCTCGCACCGCCCCCGCCGTACGGCCACCCGCGGGTCCCGGCGGCCGAGGCGGTGGCCCGGGCGCTGTTGACGGCCGACCTCCCGGAGGAGGTCGACTGGTACCGCACCAGCCTCGACTTCGCGCTGCGGGGAGCGCGCGCTCAGTCGAACTCGACGGGCGAGAGGGGGCCGACGTAGACCCAGGCGCCGTCCTCGCGGGAGAAGTCGCTGTGCTCGCGCAGGGAGCCCGTGTGCCGCCCCTCGCGGTAGTGGGCGCGGAACTCCACCGCCCCCCGGGTCTCGAACATCCCGCCGCGCTCGGTGGCGAGGATCTCCAGCCGCTCCCAATGCTGTCCGGGGTCCAGTTCCAGCCGGGGCGGCCGGGTCGTGGAGTGCCAGGAGCGGAGCAGGTAGGCGGTGTCGCCGACGGCGAAGGCGCTGAAGCGCGAGCGCATCAGCAGCTCCGCCGTGGGGGCCGCCTGGGCGCCCGAGTGGAAACGGCCGCAGCACGCCGCGTAGGTGGCGGGCAGCCCGCAGGGGCAGGGACGGTCGGGGGTGGACATGGCGGTTCGGTTCTCCGGGAGGGAAGGCGGTGACGGTGGGGGCGGGCCGGCCTCGGGGCGGGCCCGCGGACTCAGACGGTCGGGCCGGCCGGGTGCGTCCTGGGGGAGTAGGGGCGGAAGAGTCCCTCCTGGACCACGGAGACCAACAGCCTGCCCTCCAGGTCGTAGATGCGGCCCCGGGCCAGGCCCCGCCCGCCGTGCGCGATGGGTGACTCCTGGTCGTAGAGGAACCACTCGTCCGCCCGGAAGGGCCGGTGGAACCACATGGCGTGGTCCAGCGAGGCCATGTCGAATCCGCGCATGCCCCACAGCGGTTCCACGGGGATGCGCACGGCGTCGAGGAGGGTCATGTCACTGGCGTAGGTGAGGGCGCAGGTGTGCACGAGCGGGTCGTCGCCCAGGGGGCCGACCGCCCGCATCCACACCGCGCTGCGCGGATCGGCGTCCTTGAGCTCCTGCGGGGTCCAGCGGAGCCGGTCCACGTACCGGATGTCGAAGGGCTGCCGGCGGGCCATCCGCTCCAGGGCCTCGGGCAGGGCGCCGAGGTGCTCGCGGATCTCGTCGGCGACCTTCGGGAGCGTGTCCGGGTGCGGGAAGTCGAGGCGGGGAGGCAGCTGGTGCTCGATGCTGCCCTCCTCCGGGTGATGGAAGGAGGCGGTCAGGTTGAAGATGGTCTTGCCCTGCTGGACCGCGGTGACGCGGCGCGTGGTGAAGGAACGCCCGTCGCGCACCCGTTCCACCTGGTACACGATCGGCACCCCGGGAATGCCGGGGCGCAGGAAGTACGCGTGCAGCGAATGGACCGGGCGGTCGCTCTCGGTGGTGCGGCCGGCGGCCACCAGGGCCTGGCCGGCCACCTGTCCGCCGAACACGCGCTGGAGGGACTCCTGGGGACTGGCGCCCCGGAAGATGTTGACCTCGATCTGCTCCAGGTCGAGCAGATCGACCAGTCTCTCGGCAGGGTTCGTCATCACGGGTTCTCCACGTTCTCCGCTGTCGGGTCCGGCGGGTGTCGCGCGTGCCGGGGAAGGGGTGGGGGTGACGGGTCGGGCGGACCGGGCCGGCCCCGTAGGGCCGGCCGCGGGGCCGTCGCGGTCAGAGGGCGCCGAGCTCGCCCACCGAGGTGACCCGCAGGACGGCCCGGCCCTCCTCGTCGGAGGCCGTGAGGTCGACCTCGGCGCTGATGCCCCAGCCATGGTCGCCGTTCGGGTCGGCGAAGGTCTGGCGGACGCGCCACAGGCCGTGCGCCGGGTCCTCCTCGATCTGCAGGAGCTTCGGGCCGCGCGCGTCGGGGCCGGTGCCCAGGTCGTCGTACTCGTCCCAGTAGCCGTCCATGGCCTCGCCCCAGGCGTCGGCGTCCCAGCCGGACTCGGCGTCCAGCTCGCCCAACTGGTCGACGTGGTCCAGGGCGGCCAGCTCCACCCGGCGGAACATGGCGTTGCGGACCAGCACGCGGAAGGCGCGGGCGTTCGCCGTGACCGGCTTGACCTGGTCGGCCTTCTCCTGGGCCTGCTCCGCCGTCTCCACCTCCGGGTTCGCCAGCTGTTCCCACTCGTCGAGCAGGCTGGAGTCGACCTGGCGGACCAGCTCGCCCAGCCAGGCGATGAGGTCCTGGAGGTCCTCGGACTTCAGGTCGTCGGGGATGGTGTGGTCGAGCGCCTTGTACGCGCTCGCCAGGTAGCGCAGCACGATGCCCTCGGTGCGGGCCAGCTCGTAGAAGGAGGTGAACTCGCTGAAGGTCATCGCGCGCTCGTACATGTCGCGGATGATCGACTTCGGGGAGACGGGGTGGTCGCGGACCCACGGGTGGCTCTTGCTGTACACGTCGTACGCGTGGAGCAGCAGCTCTTCGAGCGGCTTGGGGTAGGTGACCTCCTGGAGGCGCTCCATGCGCTCCTCGTACTCGATCCCGTCCGCCTTCATCGCCCCGACGGCGATGCCGCGCTCCTTGTTCTGCTGCGCGGCCAGGATCTGCCGCGGGTCGTCGAGGGTGGACTCGACCACGGAGACCATGTCCAGCGCGTAGGACGGGGACTCGGGGTCCAGCAGGTCGAAGGAGGCCAGCGCGAACGTGGACAGCGGCTGGTTCAGCGCGAAGTCCTGCTGGAGGTCGACGGTGAGCCGGATCGTGCGGCCCTCGGCGTCCGGGGTGTCGAGCTTCTCCACGACGCCGCCGTCCAGCAGGGACCGGTAGATCGCGATGGCCCGACGGATGTGCCGCAGCTGGGCCTTGCGGGGCTCGTGGTTGTCCTCCAACAGGTGGCGCATCGCCTTGAAGGCGTCGCCCGGCCGCGCGATGACCGACAGCAGCATGATGTTCGTGACCTTGAAACGCGAGGTCAGCGGCTCCGGGTCGGCCGCGATCAGCTTCTCGAAGGTGGTGTCCGACCAGGCCACGAACCCCTCGGGCGCCTTCTTGCGGACCACCTTGCGGCGCTTCTTCGGGTCGTCGCCCGCCTTGGCGAGGGCCTTCTCGTTCTCGATGACGTGCTCGGGGGCCTGCGCCACCACGAAGCCCGCCGTGTCGAAACCGGCGCGGCCGGCGCGGCCGGCGATCTGGTGGAACTCGCGGGCCCGCAGCGTGCGGACCCGGTTGCCGTCGTACTTGGTGAGGGCCGTGAACAGCACCGTGCGGATGGGGACGTTGACGCCCACGCCCAGGGTGTCGGTACCGCAGATCACCTTCAGCAGACCGGCCTGCGCCAGCTTCTCCACGAGCCGCCGGTACTTGGGCAGCATGCCCGCGTGGTGGACGCCGATGCCGTGCCGCACGTACCGGGACAGGTTCTGGCCGAACTTCGTGGTGAAGCGGAAGTTGCCGATCAGGTCGGCGATCTTGTCCTTCTCCTCACGGGTGCACATGTTGATGCTCATCAACGACTGCGCCCGCTCGACCGCCTGGGCCTGGGTGAAGTGCACGATGTACACCGGGGACTGCCGGGTCTCCAGCAGCTCGGTGATGGTGTCGGTGATCGGCGTGGTGACGTACTCGTACGACAGCGGAACGGGCCGGGTCGCGGAGCGGACCACCGAGGTCGGCCGGCCCGTGCGGCGGGTCAGGTCCTCCTCGAACCGCTTCACGTCGCCGAGGGTCGCCGACATCAGGACGAACTGCGCCTGCGGCAGCTCCAGCAGCGGGATCTGCCACGCCCAGCCGCGGTCCGCCTCGGCGTAGAAGTGGAACTCGTCCATCACGACCTGGCCGATGTCGGCGTACTTGCCGTCCCGCAGCGCGATGGAGGCCAGCACCTCGGCGGTGCAGCAGATGACGGGGGCGTCGGCGTTCACGGAGGCGTCGCCGGTCAGCATGCCGACGTTCTCGGTGCCGAACAGCTTGCACAGGTCGAAGAACTTCTCCGACACCAGGGCCTTGATCGGCGCCGTGTAGAAGGTCACCTTGTCCTGGGCCAGCGCGGTGAAGTGCGCGCCGGCGGCGACGAGGCTCTTGCCGGAGCCCGTCGGGGTGGAAAGGATCACGTTCGCCCCGGAGACGACCTCGATCAGCGCCTCCTCCTGCGCCGGGTACAGGGTGATGCCCTGGTCCTCCGCCCACGAGGAGAAAGCCTCGAAGAGGGCGTCGGGGTCGGCGTTCGGCGGGAGCTGATCAATGAGGGTCACGCCCCCCATCTTGCCTGGCTTCTCACCGGAAGAGGGAACCGGCGGACGCAACGAAGATCATCGCAGGTACTCTGTGCCGTCGAGGCGGCCCGAACGAAACCATCGACGGGGCCCCACCACGACGGGACCGGGGCGGGAAACGAGCATGATGGGTCCGGCGCACTCACTGTCCGGGGCGGCCGCCTGGCTGGGGGTGGGCGCGGCGACCGCCGCCGCGGGACACCCGATGCCCTGGCCCGTCCTCGTCGTCGGCGCGCTGATCTGCGCGGGCGCCGCCCTCGCACCCGACCTCGACCACAAGTCGGCGACGATCTCCCGCGCCTTCGGCCCCCTCTCGCGGGGCCTGTGCGAGGTGGTCGACAAGCTCTCCTACGCCGTCTACAAGGCCACCCGCGCCCCGCGCGACGCCCGCCGCACCGGCGGCCACCGCACCCTGACCCACACCTGGCTCTGGGCGGTGCTGATCGGCGCCGGCTCCTCCGCCCTCGCGGTGAGCATCGACCGGTGGGGCGTGCTCCTCCTGCTCTTCGTCCACCTCGTCCTGGCCGTGGAGGGGCTGCTGTGGCGGGCCGCCCGCATGTCCAGCGACATCCTCGTCTGGCTCCTCGGCGCGACCAGCGCCTGGATCCTCGCGGGGGTCCTGGACGAGCCGGGCAACGGCGCCGGTTGGCTGTTCACCGCCCCCGGCCAGGAGTACCTCTGGCTCGGCCTGCCGATCCTGCTCGGGGCCCTCGTCCACGACATCGGCGACGCGCTGACGGTCTCCGGCTGCCCGATCCTGTGGCCCCTGCCGATCGCCGGCAAGCGCTGGTACCCGGTGGGCCCCCCGAAGGGGATGCGGTTCCGGGCGGGCAGCTGGGTGGAGCTGAAGGTCCTCATGCCGGCGTTCATGCTGCTCGGCGGTGTGGGCGGCGCCTCGGCCCTCGGGTTCATCTGAGCCGTCCCCGGGCGTGCTCCCCGGACCGGCGCCCCCGGACTGCCGCCCCCACCGGACCCCGCCGGTCGGGCGGGATCCGTTGGGGGACGGCCTCGGCCGTGACGGGCTCAGCCGTGCCAGGAGCGCCACAGCGCCGCGTAGGCGCCGTCGGCGGCCACCAGCTCGTCGTGGGAGCCCAGCTCGCTGATGCGGCCCTCCTCCACGACCGCGATCACGTCCGCGTCGTGCGCGGTGTGCAGGCGGTGGGCGATGGCGATGACCGTCCGGCCGTCCAGCACCCGGGCCAGGGAACGCTCCAGGTGCCGGGCCGCCCTCGGATCCAGCAGCGACGTCGCCTCGTCCAGCACCAGCGTGTGCGGATCCGCCAGGACCAGCCGGGCCAGGGCCACCTGCTGCGCCTGCGCCGGCGTCAGCGCGCTCCCGCCGGAACCGACCTCGGTGTCCAGACCGGCCTCCAGGGCGCGCGCCCAGCCGTCCGCGTCCACCGCGGTCAGCGCCGCCCACAGCTCGGTGTCCGCCGCGCCGGCCCGCGCCAGGCGCAGGTTGTCGCGCAGGGAGCCGACGAAGACGTGGTGCTCCTGGTTGACCAGGGCCACGTGCTCACGGACCCGTTCCGCCGGCATCCGCGACAGCCGCGCGCCACCGAGGGTGACCTCGCCGGTCCGCGGCGCGTAGATGCCTGCCAACAGCCGGCCGAGGGTGGACTTGCCCGCCCCGGAGGGCCCGACCAGCGCCATCCGGGTGCCCGGCGGCACGGACATCGACACCCGGTGCAGGACGTCCACGCCCTCGCGGTACCCGAAGCGCACCTCGTCCGCGCGCACCCCGCGCCCCTGCGGGGCGACGGTCTCGTCACCGGCGTCCGGTTCGATCTCGTGGACCCCCACGAGCCGGCCCAGCGAGACCTGCGCGATCTGCAGTTCGTCGTACCAGCGCAGGATCAGCCCGATCGGGTCGACCATCATCTGCGCCAGCAGCGCCCCCGTCGTCAGCTGCCCCACCGACATCCAGCCCCGCAGCACGCAGTAGCCGCCGATCAGCAGCACCGCGCCGAGGATGGTCACGTAGGTGACGTTGACGACCGGGAAGAGGACCGTGCGCAGGAACAGCGTGTACCGCTCCCAGGCCGTCCACTCCTTGATCCGCCGCTCCGACAGCTCGATCCGGCGCCCGCCCAGGCGGTGCGCCTCCACCGTGCGGCCCGCGTCCACCGTCTCGGTGAGCGCCGCGGCGACGGCCGCGTACCCGGCCGCCTCCGAACGGTACGCGGAGGGCGCCCGCCGGAAGTACCACCGGCAGCCGATCACCAGGACCGGCAGCGACAGCAGCGCGGCCAGGGCCAGGGGCGGGGCGGTCAGCGCGAGCGCCCCGAAGAGCAGCCCCGCCCAGACCACGCCGATGGCCAGCTGCGGCACGGCCTCGCGCATCGCGTTGGCCAGCCGGTCGATGTCGGTCGTGATCCGCGACAGCAGGTCGCCGGTGCCGGCGCGCTCCAGCACCCCCGGCGGCAGGCCCACGGAACGCACCAGGAAGTCCTCGCGCAGATCGGCGAGCATCTCCTCGCCGAGCATCGCCCCGCGCAGCCGCACCATGCGGGTGAACACGGTCTGCACGGTCAGGGCCGCGGTGAACGCGAGCGCCACCCACCCGAGGTGGAGGTCCCGCGCGCCGCGCGCGAGCTCGTCCACGACCCGTCCCAGCAGGTACGGGCCGACCATGGAGGCGACCACGGCGACCGCGTTGACGGTCACCAGCGCCACGAAGGCCCGCCGGTGGCGCAGGAACAGGCCGCGCACGTAGCCCCGTACCGTCGCCGACGTGCCCACGGGCAGGGTGGCGGCGGTCTCGGGGGCCGCCGGATCGTATTGCGGCGGTGCCACGCCGATCATGCGGATTCCTCGATCTCTGTGAGTGCTTCTTCCATCTCCGCCAGCCGCTGTTCCTCGTCGGTCTTGCGGGTGACGACGGCCCGGTAGCGCGGCTCGGTGCGCAGCAGTTCGCGGTGCGTGCCGGTGGCCGCGGCCCGGCCCTCGTGGACGAGGACGACCCGATCGGCGCGGTCCAGCAGCAGCGGGGACGAGGCCAGGACCACGGTGGTGCGTCCGGCGCGCAGGGAGCCGATCCCGTCGGCGATCCGGGCCTCGGTGTGGGAGTCGACCGCGGAGGTCGGCTCGTCCAGCACCAGCACCTCCGGGTCGGTGACCAGGGACCGGGCCAGGGCGAGGCGTTGGCGCTGCCCGCCGGACAGGGACCGGCCGCGTTCGGTGATCCGGGCGTCCATCGGGTCGTCCACCCCGTCGGGCGCGGACTGCAGCAGGGCGTCCAGGACGTCGCCGCACTGCGCCGCCGTCAGGGCCCGCCCGGGCTCCACCGCCCCCGAGGCCGGTACGTCGAGCAGCTCGCGCAGGGTCCCGGACAGCAGCACCGGCTCCTTGTCCTGTACGAGGACCAGCCCGCGCGCCGTGTCCAGCGCGAGGGCGTCCAGCGCGACCCCGCCGAGCAGCACCGAGGGCTCCTCGGCGGCGACGGCGCCCGCGGGCCCCGCCGGCCCCTCCAGCGGGTGCCCGCCCAGGCGCTCGGCGAGTCGGCCAGCCAGGTCCGGGTCCCCGCACACCACGGCGGTGAACCGTCCGGCCGGGGCCACCAGCCCCGTCACGGGGTCGTACAGGTCCCCGCCCGGCGCCGGGGGCGCGGTGTCCCCGGCGCCGGCAGCGGTCCCGGAAGCGGCCCCGGCGTCGGTCCCGGCGTCGGTCTCGGTGCGCGTCAGCGCCAGGACGCGGGCCGCGCGCGCGGCGGACGGCCGAGAGAAGGAGTACGCCATGGCGATCTCCTGGAAGTGCCGCAGCGGGTACAGCAGGGTGGCCACCGCGCTGAAGGCGGCGACGAGTTCGCCCACCTCCAGCCGCCCGTCCAGGACGAGCCCCGCGCCGTACCAGACGACCACGATCAGCAGGACGCCCGGCAGCATCACCTGGATCGCCGCGATCAGGGCCCACATCCGGGCACTGCGCACGGCGGCCTCGCGGACCTGCTGCGAGGCCTCGCGGTAGCGGCCCAGGAACAGCTCCTCGCCGCCGATGCCCCGCAGCACCCGCAGGCCCGCCACGGTGTCGGAGGCCAGCTCGGTGGCCTTGCCGGCCTTCTCGCGCTGCACGTCGGCGCGTCGCGTGGCGCGCGGCAGCAGCGGCAGGACGGACAGGGCCAGCACCGGAACCCCGACGGCGACGACCACGCCGATGGCGGGCGCGTAGAAGAGCAGGCCGACGCAGATGGCGACGACGGCGACCACGGCGGCGAGGAAGCGGGAGACCGCCTCGACGAACCAGCCGATCTTCTCGACGTCGGCCGTGGACACCGCGACCACCTCGCCGGCCGCGACGCGTCGGGTCAGGGCGGAGCCCAGCTCGGCGGTCTTGCGGGCGAGCAACTGCTGCACCCGCGCGGCGGCGGTGATCCAGTTCGTGACGGCCGTGCGGTGCAGCATGGCGTCGCCGACGGAGATCGCGATCCCGAGGGCGACCATCAGGGCGCCGACGAGCAACAACCCCCGCCCGTCGCGCCGTACGACCGCCTCGACGCCCAGGCCCACCGCGTAGGGCAGGGCCGTGACCCCGCAGAAGTGCAGCACTCCCCACGCCAGGCTCTTGGCCTGTCCGCCGAGCTGTCCCCGGCCGAGCCACAGCAACAGGCGGGGGCCGGAGCGGGCGTCGGGTACCCCGGGATCCGGATACGGAAGATCGCTGATCTGCATGACGCCCCATGACTGGTCGAGTGGTCCAAACCGAGCAAGGTTCGCCTTCCGGGCGGGCGTCGGGCAATCGATTTTGCGTTGGCCAGGGCCTCGCGCGACGGGGTTCGCGGTACGCCCGCTCCCCGGCCGGGCAGGTCGGGGAGGGCGTACGCGGGGGCGCGTCCGGGATCAGGGGCGCGTGGCGCGCTCCAGTTCGAGGAGCACCGACCGGTACGCGTGCCCGGTCGCCCCCTCCATCCCGACCTCGCACATCCGGTTCGCGGACAGGTGGGCGTCGTAGGTCCGGGCCGTCACCTCCGCCGCCTCGCGGGCCGTCGCCGAGGCCGTCAGCTCCGGGTGCAGCATCCCCCGGTCCCCGGCGAAGGCGCAGCAGCCGGCGTCGTCCGGGACCACCACCTCCTCGGAGCAGGCCGCGGCGACCGCGCGCAGCTGCGCCTCGTCGCCCAGGTGGTGCATGGAGCAGGTGGGGTGCAGGACGGCCGACCCGACCGTGCGCAGGACCTCCAGGCGCGGCAGCAGCTCCTCCGCCGCCCACACCACCGAGTCCACGATCCGCAGCTCGCGGTGGAGGGCGAGGTTCTCCTCGGTCAGGTACGGGAGCACCTCGTGGGCGATGCCCAGCGTGCAGGAGGAGGCGTCGACCACGAGCGGCAGCCGACCCCCGGCCGTCCAACCCCAGGCGGCGTCCACGATCCGGTTGGCCATCAGGCGGGCGCCCTCCTCGTAGCCCTTGGAGTGCCAGATCGTCGCGCAGCAGGTCCCGCCCACGTCGTCCGGGATCCACACCGGTCTGCCGGCCCGCTCCGACACGGCGACCACCGCCTCGGGCAGGGAGGGGCCCGGATCGCCCTCGGGGCCGCCGAAAATGCGGTTCACGCAGGCCGGGTAGTAGACGGCGGACGCGCCCGCGCGCCGGGTCGGCGGCAGCGCGCCGGCGGCGGCGCCGGGCACCTGCGGCAGCCACCGGGGGACCAGGTCGGGGCGTACGATCCTGCGCGCGGCGTCGGTCACGGCGGTCAGGGGCCGGTCCCCGACCCGGGCGGTGATCGTGGCGGCGGCGCCGACGGCGAGGCGCGCGGCGGCCTCCACGGCCCCGAAGCGCCGGGCGGCCAGGGCGGCGACCCGCTCCTCGCGGGCGGAGTGGCGCCGGTGACGGAAGTCCTTCATCAGCGCGCCGGTGTCGATCCCGACCGGGCAGGCGAGCCGGCAGGTGGAATCGCCCGCGCAGGTGTCGACGGCGTCGTAGCCGTAGGCGTCCAGCAGCCCGTCGAGGACGGGCGAGCCCGAGGTCTGGCGCATCATCTCGCGGCGCAGCGCGATCCGTTGGCGGGGAGTGGTGGTCAGGTCCTCGCTGGGGCAGGTCGGTTCGCAGAACCCGCACTCGATGCAGGGATCGACGACGGCCTCCACCCGCGGGATCGTCTTCAGGCCCCGCAGGTGGGCGCGGGGGTCGCGGTCGAGCAGGACGCGCGGGGCGAGGACGCACTCCGGGTCGACGAGCCGCTTGGTGCGCCACATCAGCCCGGTGGCGAGCGGACCCCACTCCAGTTCCAGGAAGGGGGCCATGTTGCGGCCGGTGGAGTGCTCGGCCTTCAGCGAGCCGTCGAACCGCTCGACCGTCGTCCGGCAGAAGTCCTCCATGAAGGCCCCGTAGCGGGCCACGTCGGCCGGGTCGGAGGCGTCGAAGGCGAGCAGGAAGTGCAGGTTGCCGTGGGCGGCGTGGCCGGCGACGGCCGCGTCGAACCCGTGCCGTTCCTGGAGCGCGAGGAGGGCCTCGCAGGCCTCGGCGAGCCGGGACGGGGGGACGGCGAAGTCCTCCGTGATCAGGGTGGTGCCCGGGGGGCGGGCGCCGCCGACGGCGGTCACGAAGGCCTTGCGGGCCTTCCAGTAGCCGGAGACGACGGCGGGGTCGTGGGTGAAGGCGTTGGTGATCGAGGCGACCGGCGCCACGGGGGCGAGCCGCTCCAGCACCCGCGCCGCCCGCCGCTCGTGGGCCTCGCGGCCCGCCCGGTCCGCGGCCCGGAACTCGACCAGCAGCGCCGTGGTGTCCCGGGGCAGCTCCGCCCAGTCGGCGGGCACCCCCGGGACGCCGACGCAGGCGCGCAGGGTGTTCCCGTCCATCAGCTCGACGGCGAGCGCGCCCGCCTCGTTGAACAGCGGCACGGCCGCGGCCGCCGCCGGCAGGGAGGGGAAGAACAGCAGGCCGCTCGTGGTCTCGCGGTCCAGGGGCAGGGTGTCGAAGACGACCTCGGAGATGAAGCCGAGGGTGCCTTCGGAGCCGACCATGAGGCCCCGCAGGATCTCCACCGGCGTCGTGCCGTCGAGGTAGGCGTCCAGCCGGTAGCCGGTGGTGTTCTTGATCTCGTACTTGGCGCGGATCCGGGCCGTCAGCGCGGCATCGGCCTCGATCTCCCGTTTGATCTCCAGCAGTCCGCGGCACAGCGCGGGTTCCGCGCGGGCCAGCTCCTCGTCGGCCAGCGGGTCGGCGGTGTCGACGACGGTGCCGGTCGGCAGGACGAGGGTCAGCGAGGACAGGGTGCGGTACGAGTTCCGGGTGGTGCCCGCCGTCATGCCCGAGGCGTTGTTCGCGACGACGCCGCCGAGGGTGCAGGCGAGGGCGCTGGCCGGGTCGGGCCCCAGGACCCGGCCGTGCCGGGCGAGCGCGACGTTGGCCCGCGCCACGGTCGTGCCGGGGCGGATCCGGGCGCGCCGGCCCTCGTCGAGGACCTCGACGCCGACCCAGTGGCGGCGTACGTCGACCAGGATGTCCTCGCCCTGGGACTGCCCGTTCAGGGAGGTCCCGGCGGCCCGGAAGACGACCTCGCGCTGCCTGCCGTGGGCGTACGACAGCACCGCGGAGACGTCGTCGATGTCCTCGGCGACCACCACGACCTGGGGCACGAAGCGGTACGGGGAGGCGTCGGTGGCGTAGCGGACCAGGTCGGAGACCTTCCACAGCACCTTCTCCGGCCCCAGCAGCTCGGCCAGCTCGGTGCGCAGGGTCTCGGGGGTGCCGGCCGCCAGCCGGTCGGGGACGCGGTCGGGAGCGGGGCCGCGGGGGGTGCGCGGGCGCAGCGCGCCCGGCTTCGGTTCCAGGAGCGGCATGGGCGGCATCCCCTCGTACGGCGCGCACGGCGCGACCGGGCGCCGGCGCGGTCCGTCGGCGCGGGGGCGGGGACGGCCCGCTCAGCAGTGACGTTCCGCCGGGGCGTCCGTCAGCGCGTTCAGCAGGCCGCCGAGCACCTCGCGCTGTTCGGCGGTCAATGGAGCCAGGATCTCCTCTGCCGCGTCGGTCCGCGCGTTGCGCAGACGGCGTAGCGTGGCGCGGCCGGTCTCGGTGAGCTCGATCCGGATGACGCGGCGGTTCGCCGGGTCGGGCACGCGGCGCACGCAGTCGGCCGCCTCCAGGCCGTCGACCAGCGTGGTCACGGCGCGCGGCACGACCTCCAGGCGGGCGGCCAGATCGGCCATCCGGGGCGGCCGGTCGCCGCCGTGGTGCGAGACGAGGCGCAACAGCCTGCCCTGGGCCGGGGTGATCCCGAGGGGTTCCATGTACCGCTTCTGGATGCGGTGGAGCCTGCGCGTGAGGCGCAGCAGCTGCTCCGCGAGGACCCCGTCGGTGGTGTCGCGGGTGTCGCTCTCGCGGGTGTCGGTCTGGGAACCGGTGCTCATACTGGGAACAGTACCAGGACCGGATTCATTGTGAGCATAGGTAACAATGAGCTAAGCTCATCGGAGTCTCGTCAGAAGGAGGCCCATGCGCCCCGAAGAACCGACTTGGACACCATCGAACGAAGCCCTCGACCCCTCCCGTCCGGCTCCGTCGGACCGCCCGCGCGAACTGCGCCGCATCGTCGCCCTGTTCCGCCCCTACCGCGGCCGGCTGGCGCTCGTCGGCGCCCTCGTGGCCGCCTCCTCGCTGGTCGGCGTGGCGTCGCCGTTCCTGCTCAAGGAGATCCTGGACGTCGCGATACCCCAGGGGCGCACGGGCCTGCTCAGCCTGCTCGCGCTCGGCATGATCCTGACCGCCGTCGTCACCAGCGTCTTCGGCGTGCTCCAGACCCTGATCTCCACCACGGTCGGTCAGCGCGTCATGCACGACCTGCGGACCGCCGTGTACGCGCAGCTCCAGCGCATGCCGCTGGCCTTCTTCACCCGCACCCGTACCGGTGAGGTGCAGTCCCGCATCGCCAACGACATCGGGGGCATGCAGGCCACGGTCACCTCGACCGCGACCTCCCTCGTCTCGAACCTGACCGCCGTCATCGCCTCCGTCGTCGCGATGCTCGCGCTCGACTGGCGCCTGACCGTCGTCTCGCTGCTCCTGCTGCCGCTGTTCGTGTGGATCAGCCGCCGGGTCGGCCGCGAGCGCAAGCGGATCACCATGCAGCGCCAGCGCCAGATGGCGGCGATGGCCGCCACCGTCACCGAGTCCCTCTCGGTCAGCGGCATCCTGCTCGGCCGCACCATGGGCCGCTCCGCGTCCCTGACCGACGCCTTCGCCGAGGAGTCCGAGAAGCTCGTCGGGCTGGAGGTGCGCTCCAGCATGGCCGGCCGGTGGCGGATGTCCACCATCGGCATCGTCATGGCCGCCATGCCCGCGCTGATCTACTGGGCCGCCGGCCTGGCCCTCCAGACGGGCGCGCCCTCGCTCTCCGTCGGCACCCTCGTCGCCTTCGTCACCCTCCAGCAGGGCCTCTTCCGCCCCACCGTCAGCCTGCTGTCGACCGGCGTGCAGATCCAGACCTCGCTCGCCCTGTTCGCCCGCATCTTCGAGTACCTCGACCTGCCCGTGGACATCACCGAGCGCGCCGAGCCGGTGCGCCTGGACCGGGCCAAGGGGGAGGTCCGCCTGGAGGACGTGCACTTCGCCTACGAGGCCAAGGGCGGTCCCACCCTCAGCGGCATCGACATCACCGTCCCCGCCGGCGGCTCCCTGGCCGTGGTCGGCCCGACCGGATCAGGCAAGAGCACCCTCAGCTACCTCGTGCCGCGCCTCTACGACGTGACCGGCGGCCGGGTCGCCCTCGACGGGGTGGACGTGCGCGACCTCGACTTCGACTCCCTGGCCCGCTCCATCGGCGTGGTCTCCCAGGAGACCTACCTCTTCCACGCCTCGGTCGGCGACAACCTGCGCTTCGCCAAGCCCGACGCCACCGACGAGGAGATCGTCGAGGCGGCCCGCGCGGCCCAGATCCACGACCACATCGCCTCGCTGCCGGACGGCTACGACACCCTCGTCGGCGAGCGCGGCTACCGCTTCTCCGGCGGCGAGAAGCAGCGCCTCGCGATCGCCCGCACCATCCTGCGCGACCCGCCGGTGCTCATCCTCGACGAGGCCACCAGCGCCCTCGACACCCGCACCGAGCACGCCGTGCAGCGCGCCATCGACAACCTCTCGCAGGGGCGGACCACCATCACGATCGCGCACCGCCTCTCCACGATCCGCGACGCCGATCAGATCGTGGTCCTCGACGCGGGCCGGATCGCCGAGCGCGGTACGCACGAGGAGCTGATCGGTGCCGGCGGCCGGTACGCCGCCCTCGTGCGCCGGGACCGGGACGCCGCGCGGACCTCCGCCGGGTCGGAGGGTCGGCCGTCCGGGCGGGACGAGGCGCAGGGGCCCGTACCCACTCCGGTGAACGTGTGATCGTATGACAGGTTGGAGGGTGTTCTGACCCGAATGTGGCGATACGGGGGTTAGCTTGCCCGTATGCCTCATGAGCACCTGCCGCCACAGAGCCGCTCCCGGCTGACCCGCCGAGGCCGCCTGGCGCTCTTCCTCGGTACGCTGCTCGGGCTCGGGGTCATCACCCTGGTCCCGCTCCTGCACCACGAGGAGGCGCCGGAGAAGCCGCGCCGGATGGTGATCCCCGAGGGCTGGCGCGCCCCACAGGTGTACGCCGCCGTCGACCGCGAGCTGAAGCTCCCCGCCGGGTCCACCAAGGCCGCCGCGACCACGGCCGCACTGGCCCTGCCCGCCGAGGCGAAGGGCAACCCGGAGGGCTACCTCTTCCCGGCGACGTACCCGGTGACCTCGAAGTCCACCCCGGCCTCGCTGCTCGCCGACATGGTGCGGACCGCCAACCGGAACCTCGCCACCCGGGCCGTCGCGGACGGCGGCAAGGCGCACGGCATGACCCCGTACCAGACGGCCACCCTCGCCAGCGTCATCGAGGCGGAGGTCGATTCCCCGGCCGACATGGGCAAGGTCGCGCGGGTGGTGCACAACCGGCTGGCCAGGTCGATGCCGCTCCAGATGGACTCCACGCTCAACTACGCCCTGGGGCGCAGCACCGTGGACACCACGATCGCCGACACCCGCATCGACCACCCCTTCAACACCTACGCACGCCAGGGCCTGCCCCCCACCCCCATCGACAGCCCCGGGCTGCGGGCGATGGCGGCGGCGGTCGCCCCGACCCCCGGCGACTGGCTGTTCTTCGTCACCGTCAAGCCCGGCGACACCCGGTTCTCCGCCACGTACGACGAGCACAGGAAGCACGTCGCGGAGTTCAACCGGCTCCGGGCCGCGGCCGGTACGCCGCCACGCGCCCCGGCGGGTCCGCCCGCCGCCGGCGCCGCCCCCGGGCGGTGATCCGGCGGCGCCCAGGCCCGGCCCCGCCATCGGCGGCCGTGGCCGCCGACCCGCTCCGGGTCCCGCTCCCGCCGGCGGTCGAGGCGCCGCCGGCTCGGACGGCTCAGACCGCCGCCGGCGCCTGCGCACCCCCCGGAGCCGGGGCCCCGGCCGGTGCCGCCAGGAGGCGGCGGATCTCGCGGACGGCGGCGCCGCCCGCGCGGTTGGCGCCGATGGTGGAGGCCGAGGGGCCGTAACCGACCAGGTGGACCCGCTCGTCGCGGACCGCCCGGGTGCCCTCGACGCGGATGCCGCCCCCGCTCTCGCGCAGCCGCAGCGGCGCCAGGTGGTCGACGGCTGCCCGGAACCCGGTGGCCCACAGGATGACGTCGACGTCCAGGCTCCGCCCGTCCGCCCAGGCCACCCCGGTCGGGGTGATGCGGTCGAACACCGGGAGCCGGTCCAGCACGCCCGATTCCCGCCCGGCGCGCACGGCCTCGGTCAGGGCGAGTCCGGTCACGCTGACCACGCTGCGCGGCGGCAGGCCCCGCCGCACCCGCTCCTCCACCAGGGCGACCGCCGCGCGTCCGTCGGCCTCGCCGAACGGCCCCTCGCGGAACACCGGCGGCCTGCGGGTCACCCAGGTCGTCCGCGCCGCCCCCTCGGAGATCTCCAGCAGGTGCTGCACGGCCGAGGTGCCACCGCCCACGACCAGGACCCGGGCGCCCGCGAACTCCTCGGGACCCGGATAGTTCGCCGTGTGCAGCTGCCGCCCCCGGAAGAGCTCCTGCCCCGGGTAGCGGGGCCAGAACGGCCTGTCCCAGGTGCCGGTGGCGTTGATCAGGGCCCGCGCCGACCAGAGGCCGCCCGAGGACTCCACCAGCAGCCGGCCCCCCGCGTCGCGCACCGCGCTCACGTCCACGGGGCGGCGTACGCGAAGGTCGAAGCGCTCCTCGTAGGCCGCGAAGTACGCGCCGATGACCTCGGAGGAGGGCCGCAGCGGGTCGGCTCCGACGAGTTCCATGCCCGGCAGCGCGTGCATGCCGTGCACCTTGCCGTAGGTCAGCGAGGGCCAGCGGAACTGCCAGGCCCCGCCGGGGCGCGGCGCGTGGTCCAGGACCACGTGCTCGATCCCCGCCCGTGCCAGGTGGTAGGCCCCGGACAGGCCCGCCTGCCCGGCGCCGATGACCACCACGTCGACATCCGTCGCTTCCGCGTCCGTCGCGCCCCGCGCCATATCGTTCACGGTTCTACCAACTGGCGGGAGCGTCCGGATCTTCCCGGTCGGGCGGACCGGGCGGATCAGCCGACGGCCCGCGCGCTCAGCCAGTCGTACGCCGCGTCCGCGCTGAACTCCGCCTGACCGCCCGCGAACAGCAGCCCGGCGCCGGCGAAGGCCGGGTCCCCCGCGGTCTCCGCCACGTAGGGGACCGCCACGCAGGCCATCCCCGCGGCCCGGGCGGCCAGGGCGCCGGGCGCCGCGTCCTCGACGACCACGCAGTCCGCGGGCGCCGCGCCCAGCCGGCGGGCCGCCTCCAGGAACACGTCCGGGGCCGGCTTGCCGTGTTCGACCTCCTCGGCGGAGACCACCGTGGTCAGCAGTGCGTCCAGGCCGGTGCCCGCCAGGACGGCGTCGATCGCCTCGCGCGAGGACCCGGACGCCACCGCCATGGGGATCCCCTCGGCGTGCAGCCGCTCCACGAAGGCGCGCATCCGGGGGAAGGCCGGCGTGGCGGTGCGGGCCAGTTCCAGGTAGGCGGCGTTCTGTTCCGCCAGCAGCTGTTCCACCGGGGCCGACAGGCCGTAGCGCTCCTTGAGGATCTCCAGCGTCTCCAGGGTGCCGATGCCGATGAACCGGGAGTGCTGCTCCCAGGTGAAATCGGGGACCCCGTGCCGCTCCAGGGTGAGGCGGCCCGACGCGTAGTAGTTGGGCTCGCTGTCCACGAGGGTGCCGTCGAGATCGAATATGACGGAAATCATCCGTTGTGCCCGTCCTGCCGGTCGTATGCCTGTCCCGACCATCCTGTCAGGGTTTGCGGGCGGCCCGTCCCACGGATTCGACCAGCGGCAGCAGCCGGTGCGCCACCCGTTCGCGCAGGGCGACCTCGGTTCGGGTGCGGACCACGCCGGGCAGTCGGATCAGGCGCTGGATCACGTCCTCCAGGTGGGCGTTGTCGCGGGCCGCCACCCGGGTGAGGAGGTCCCCGCCGCCGGTGATCGAGAACGCCTCGATGATCTCGGGTACGGAGGCCAGCGCGTCGCCCACCTCGTCCAGCCGGCCCTGGGTGACCTCGATGTGCACGAAGGCCAGCACCGGGTGGCCCAGCGCGGCGGGGGAGAGGACGGGGCCGGTGCCGGTGATCACCCCGGTGCGTTCCAGCCGGTCCAGTCGGGCCTGGAGGGTGCCGCGCGCCACGCCGAGGATCCGGGCGTACTCGCGGACGCTGGTGCGCGGCTGCTCGATCAGCAGGCGCAGGATTCGGGTGTCGAGCTCGTCCACCGCCATGCCTGGACTGTACCAATGGCCCCCTCGCGGGGCCGTCCAGGAGCCGGCCGGCCGGTGGGCGGGGGTCGGGGGGTCGGGGGGCGGCTGCGCGAGGGCCCGGCGGCCCGAGGGGCCGGGGCGGCCCGCGCCGGTTACGGTCGTCGTGCGCCGTCGGCCAACATCCGGCGCCGCTCCTGGGGGGGGGGCGGACGCGGCCTTCCGCGCGTACGGCGCATCCGACCACGACCCGCGAACGGAAATGTCCCGGGGAGGGAACGGCATCGGCGGGGCCGGCGGCGGACGGGCCGGCGGCCCACGAGGAGCGGAGACGTCCATGACCGGCCTGCACTGCCTGGTCACCGGGGCCACCGGCTACATCGGCGGCCGTCTGGTGCCCGAACTCCTCGACGTCGGACACCGCGTGAGGTGCCTGGCCCGCACCCCGGAGAAGCTGCGCGACCACCCCTGGGCGGGGCGCGCCGAGGTGGTCCGGGGCGACGTCACCGACGCGGCATCCGTCGCGGCGGCCCTGGAGGGCATCGACGTCGCCTACTACCTCGTGCACTCCCTCGGCACCGGCCCCCGCTTCGAGGAGCGCGACCGGGCCGCCGCCCGGATCTTCGCCGAGCAGGCCCGCGCCGCCGGGGTCCGCCGCATCGTCTACCTCGGCGGCCTCACCCCCTCGGACGTGCCCGCCCGGGACCTCTCCCCGCACCTGCGCTCGCGCGCCGAGGTCGCCGACATCCTCCTCGGCTCCGGCGTCCCCACCACCGCCCTGCGCGCCGCCGTCATCATCGGCTCGGGCTCCGCCTCCTTCGAGATGCTGCGCTACCTCACCGAACGGCTGCCCGTCATGGTCACCCCCAGCTGGGTCGGGACCCGGATCCAGCCCATCGCCGTCCGCGACGTGCTGCGCTACCTCGTCGGCAGCGCCACCATGCCGCCGGAGGTCAGCCGGGCCTTCGACATCGGCGGCCCGGACGTGGTCACGTACGAGGAGATGATGCGCCGCTACGCCGTCGTCGCGGGGCTGCCCAAGCGGCTCATCCTGCGCGTCCCCATGCTCACCCCGCGCCTGTCCAGCCACTGGATCGGCCTGGTCACCCCCGTCCCGAGGGGGCTCGCCCGCCCCCTCGCCGAATCGCTGCGCCACGAGGTGGTCTGCGACGAGCACGACATCGCCCGGTGGGTCCCCGACCCGCCCGGCACCCCGATCGGCTTCGACCTGGCCCTCGACCTCGCCCTCCAACGGGTGCGGGAGGCGCGCGTCACCACCCGCTGGTCCTCCGCCTCGCTGCCCGGCGCGCCCAGCGACCCGCTGCCCACCGACCCCGACTGGGCGGGCGGCAGCCTCTACGAGGACGAGCGGGAGCGGGACGTCGAGGCCTCGCGGGCCGCCCTGTGGCAGGTCGTCGAGGGCATCGGCGGGGAGAACGGCTGGTACTCCTTCCCGCTCGCCTGGGCCGTACGGGGCTGGCTGGACCGCCTCTTCGGCGGCGTCGGCATCCGGCGCGGACGGCGTGACGCCGCCCGGCTGCGGGTCGGCGACTCGCTCGACTTCTGGCGGGTGGAGGAGATCGAGCCGGGCCGCCTGCTGCGGCTGCGCGCCGAAATGCGGCTGCCCGGTCTGGCCTGGCTGGAGCTGTACGCGGCGGACGAGACCGGCGACGAGGGCGACGGGTCCGACGGCGACGGCGGCGGGAACGGAGGTGGCGACGGCGGCGCCGGGGGCAAGGCCGGCGCGGGGGCCGTCGGCGGACCGGGCGCGGGCTCGCGTTACCGGCAGCGGGCCCTGTTCCACCCCCACGGACTCCTCGGGCACCTGTACTGGTGGAGCGTGTCGCCCTTCCACGCCGTCGTCTTCGGCGGAATGGCCCGCAACATCGCGGGCGCCGCCGAGCGCGCGGAACGGGCCGCGAGGGAGGCCGCCGAAGGCGACGCGTCCGACCGTGACGCGTCCGCCGCCGGCGCATCCGCCGGCGCCCCCGCCCGGGAAGTACCGGGCGACAGCCGCCCCCGCCCCTGACCCGGAGCCGAGCCCCATGAACACCGCCGTGGTCCTGTACACCTCGGACCTGCGCCTGCACGACCACCCGCCGCTGCGCGCCGCACAGTCCTCCAGCGACCGCGTCGTCCCCCTCTTCGTCCGCGACCGGGCCGTCGACGCCGCCGGGTTCGCCGCGCCCAACCGGCTCGCCTTCCTCGCCGACTGCCTCGCCGACCTCGACGCGGGCCTGCGCGAACGCGGCGGCCGCCTCGTCATCCGCTCCGGGGACGTGGTCGACGAGGTCACGGCCCTCGTGGAGGAGGCCGACGCCGACGAGGTCCACATGGCCGCCGGCGTCAGCGCCTACGCCCACGCCCGGGAGGAACGCATGCGCACCGCCCTGGAGGCGCGCGGCCGGCGGCTGTACGTCCACGACACGGTCGTCACGGCCGTCGCGCCCGGGGCGGTGCTCCCCAGCAGCTCCGGGGCCGACCACTTCGCCGTGTTCACGCCCTACCTGCGCCGCTGGACGGAACTGCCGCCGCGGGCCGTGGCCGCCGCCCCGCGCCTCGTCCGCGTCCCCGAGGACGTCCGCTCCGAGGAGGTGCCCCGGCGCTCGGACGTGAGCGGAACCTCCCCGGGCCTCGCGCGGGGAGGCGAGACGCTCGCCCGCCGGCTGCTGACCAACTGGCTGCGCTCCGGGGTCCGTTCCTACGAGGAGATCCACGACGACCTCGCCGCCGACGCCACCTCCCGCTTCTCCCCGCACCTGCACTTCGGCACCCTCTCGCCCACCGAGGTCGTCCACCGCTGCGCCGGCGCACCGGGCCCCGGGGCCGACGCCTTCGTCCGTCAACTGTGCTGGCGCGACTTCCACCACCAGGTGCTCGCCGCCCGTCCCGGCGCGGCCCGCCTGGACTACCGGCCGCGCCGGGACGCCTGGCGCACCGGACCGGCCGCCGAGGAGGAGATCCGGGCCTGGAAGGAGGGCCGCACCGGCTACCCGGTGGTCGACGCCGCCATGCGTCAACTGCGCCACGAGGGCTGGATGCACAACCGGGCCCGCCTGCTGGCCGCGAGCTTCCTGACCAAGACCCTCTACGTGGACTGGCGCGTCGGGGCCCGCCACTTCCTGGACCTCCTCGTGGACGGCGACGTGGCCAACAACCAGCTCAACTGGCAGTGGGTGGCCGGCACCGGCACCGACACCCGCCCCAACCGGGTCCTCAACCCCGTCCGCCAGGGCCTGCGCTACGACCCCGAGGGCCGCTACGTGCACCGCTGGGTACCGGAGTTGGCGGGACTCGCGGCCCCGGGCGTGCACGAGCCGTGGCGGCTGCCCGAGGCCGAGCGGGCGGCCTACGACTACCCGCCGCCGTTGGTCGACCTCGCCGACGGCCTCGACCGGTTCCGCCGGGGGCGCTCCGGCGACGTATCGTGACCGGGTGGACCCCGCACCGCCGCCCTCCACCCGACCGCCCCTCGCCGGACCGCCCTCCGTCGAACCGGCCCTCGCCGGCGCCGCCGAGGCCGAGGCCGCCGCGCACGGGCCCGGCGGGGCCGCGCTGAGCACCGGGGCCGTCGCCCGCCGCCTGGGGGTGTCCCCGACCACGCTGCGTTCCTGGGAACGCCGCTACGCCATCGGCCCCGCCCTGCGCGAGGACGGCCGCCACCGGCGGTGGACCCCGGCCGACATCGCCCGGCTGGAGGAGATGTGCCGCCTCACCGCGCGCGGCGTCCCCCCGTCCGAGGCGGCCCGGGCCGCGCTCGGCGCCGCCCCCGCCCCCCTCCCCGCGACCCCCGGCGCGAGGGTGACCCCGGGCGGGCCCGGCACCCTCCCGCTCGGGGAGGTCCGGCCGGAGGCGCGGGGGCTCGCACGGGCCGCCGTACGCCTGGACGCGCAGGCCGTGGCCGACCTTCTCGAAGCCGCCCTGGCCGAGTTCGGGCTGGTCACCACGTGGGAGGAGGTCATCACCCCGACCCTGCACGCGGTGGGCCGCAAGTGGGCCTCGGCGGGGGAGCGTTACGTCGAGGTGGAACACCTGCTGTCCTGGCACGTCTCGGCCGCCCTGCACCGGATCAGGCCCGCCCCGCGACGGCCCGACGTGGCGCCGGTGCTCCTCGCGTGCGTGCCCGGGGAGCTGCACAGCCTGCCCATCGAGGCGTTGGCCGCGGCCCTCGGCGAACGGGGCCTGCCGGTACGGATGTTCGGCGCCGCGCTGCCCGCCGAGGCGCTGCGCGACGCGGTGCGGCGTACGGGGCCGCGGGCCGCCGTGCTCTGGTCGCAGTCGCGGACCACCGCCGACGGGGCCCTCGCCCGGTCGGTGGCCGGCATCGAATGGGGGCTGCGCGGGGCGCGCGGCCACTCGGCGCTGCTGCTGGCGGGGCCGGGCTGGGACCCTCGGACGCGGGCGCCGCGCACGGAACGGCTGTTCGGGCTGCGCTCGGGGCTGGAGGTCATCTCGGCACTGGTGTCGCCGCCGGCGGACCCGACAGCGCCCCCGCCGGTTCCGGGACCGGCCCCAGGGACAGGCGCAGGACCCCCAGAGCCCGCCGCATGTGGCTCTTGACGGTGCCCAGCGGGATCCCGGTCCGGTCGGCGATCTGGCTCTGGGTCAGGTCGGCGTAGAAGGCCAGGCACAGGACGCGCCGCTGCGCCGACGGCAGCCGGGCCAACTCCCCGAGGACCAGGACCCGGTCCAGCGCCCGTTCCGGGTCGCGGGACCGGTCGGTGACGGCGGCGGGGCCGTCCCGGAGCGCGGGCACCCCGTGCGTGGCCGCCGCGGCCGCCGCCGCGCGGGCCCGACGGGTCCGCGCCTCCAGGGCGTCGGCGATCTTGTGCCGGGTGATGCCGGTGAGCCAGGCCCCGAGCCCGCCCGGCGAGGGACGGTAGCCGCCCCGGCCGCGCCAGGCCGCCAGGAACACCTGCTGGGTCACGTCCTCGGCCTCGCCCTCGTCGCCGAGCGCGCGCCGGGCCAGGGAGAGCACCAGGGGCCGCCAGCGCCGGTAGGCGGCCGCCACGCACTCCTCGTCCCCCGCCGCGAAGCCGGTGGCGAGGACGGTGTCGGCGAGGGCGGTGCCCCGGTCCTCGGAGGGATCGTCGTCCATGACACGAGCGTCGCGAGGAGGGGCGCCCCCACCCAACTCGCATCGTTTTCGCAGCGAATCCCGAGCGCCGCGCCCGGCCCGCGCGCGGGGGAGCGGGGATCAGCGCGCGCTGCGCAGGGCGGGCCCGCGCCGGTGGGTCAGCGCCACGCCCAGGACCAGGACGGCGGCGAGCAGCAGCCGGTTCACCGTCCGGCCCGCGCGGATCAGCAGGCCACCGGTGAGCCCGCCCGTGAACATCGCCGCGATCGACCGGGCCCGTCGCCCCCACGCGCCCGTGCCGTAGCCGAAGGCGCTGTCGCGGCCGAGGGCCGAGCCGCCCAGGAAGGCGGTCATCGAGCGGGTGACCAGCGTGGTCGGCACCCCGGGCAGGTTCACCCGCATGCTCGTGACGTTGCGGAACCCCATGGCCGGCGCGAGGAGGGCCGCCGCCGCCAGGTGCCGGGCGGCCGGCGCCCCGTAGCGCGGTTCGAGTCCCCAGGCGACGGCCGCCGCGCCCAGGAGCAGCGTCCCCTCGACGGCCGGCCCCCTCACGAACCAGTGCGCGCCCCGGGACTCCGCCGCCGCCTCCAGGCGCGCGGCGCACACGGCGCCCACGGCGAACGCGAGCAGCGACAGGGCCGGCGCCAGGGCGGGGAGGTCGCCCACGTGGGCCGCGCCGAAGGCCAGGAAGAGCACGCTCCCGGTCTGCATCGCGGTGAAGACCGGCCCCAGCGCGAGCAGGCTGACGGCCTCGACGACCCCCGTCACCCAGGTCAGCGCCAGCAGCGGCCACGTCAGCCGCACCGGGGACGGGCGCGGGTCGCAGGGCGCCGGGGATTGCGCACCGTTCATGACGCCCGAGCGTGACACGCCCACCAGCCCCGCCCCCGCCGACATGCCGGACCCGACCCCGTCACGACCTAGGGTCCCCACCATGAGTGATCTGCTGCTGGTACGACACGGTGAGACGGACTGGAGCGCCACGGGACGCCACACCGGGTTGACGGACGTCCCGCTGACCGCGCGCGGGGTCGACGAGGCCCTCTCCCTGGCCCCGTACTTCCGCGACCGCCACCCCGCCCTGGTGCTCACCAGCCCCCTCAGCCGGGCCGTGGCCACGGCGCAACTCGCCGGGCTGAGCGGCAGCGTCCCCGACCCCGACCTCCACGAATGGGACTACGGCGGCTACGAGGGCGTCACCACCGCCGAGATCCGACGCACCCACCCCGACTGGTCCCTGTGGAGCGACGGGGTGCCCCCGGGCGACGCCGACCACCCGGGCGAGAGCGCCGAGCAGGTCGGCGCCCGGGCGGACCGGGTCCTGGCCCGGGTCGCCCCGGTCCTGGCCGCCGACGGGGGCGAGGTCGTGCTCGTCGCCCACGGCCACTTCCTGCGCGTGCTGACGGCCCGCTACCTCGGCCTGCCCCCCACGGGCGGAGGGCTGTTCCTGCTGCGCACCGGCACGGTCGGCGTGCTGTCCACGGAGCACGGACTTCCGGTGGTGGCCGGCTGGAACACGCGCCCCTGAAACCGCCGATCCGCCCCTGCGACCGGGCCCGCCGGGGCGCTTCGAGGAACGCGAGCCGGACCATAGCGAGGAGTGACCGGCCGTATACCGCCGCTCGCGTATGTTTTCGAAGCGGCGGGCCGGTAGGGCGCACCGTGCAGAGAGGAGCCGTCCATGGAGTCCATCGCGCTGGTCTCGCGGGAACCCGCCGCACCCGGGGAGCCGGCGCTGCGCATCGGTGTGCTGGGACCCCTCGAAGTGAGCCTGGACGGAGCGTCCCGCACCCCCACGGCCCCGCAGGTCAGGCGGGTCCTCGCGGTCCTCCTGCTGCGCGCCGGCCGACCGGTCCCGCTCACCGCGCTGATCGAGGAACTCTGGGAGGCGGACCCGCCGCGGCTGGCCCGCAAGACCGTCCAGACGTACGTCTACCAACTGCGCCGGGCCCTCGACCGACCCCTCGGCCGGCAGGATCCGGAACGCCTGGAGACCCGCAGCAACGGCTACCTGCTGCGACTGCGCCCGGAGGAGGTCGACCTCTGGGACTTCGAACGCCGGGTGGGAACGGCCCGAACCGCCCTTGACGCGGGTCGCGCGGACGAGGCGGCCGCCACCTTGCGCGGCGCCCTCGCCCTGTGGCGCGGAGACGCCTTCGCCGACGTCCCCGCGGGGCCCGAACTGGCCGCCCGGATCACCCGGATCGAGGCGACGAGGATCAGTGCCCTGGAGATGCGGATCCAGGCCGACCTCCAGCTCGGCCGGCACGGCGCGCTCCTCGACGAACTGCGTCAGCTCACCGCCGAACACCCGCTCAACGAGCGGCTCGCCGCCGACCTGGTGCTCGCCGCGCACCGCTCCGGACAGCGCGCCACGGCCCTCGACGCCTTCACCCGGCTGCGCCGCAACCTCGTGCGGGAGCTCGGCATCGAGCCCTCCGACTGGGTGCGCAAGCTCCAGCAGGAGGTGCTCAGCGCCGCGCCCTCGCTCGGCGTGGCCACCCCCGCCCACCTCGTGCGCGCGGGCGACCCCGGCGCCCGGCCGGGGCAGCCCCTCCCGACGGACCCGGGCGCGCTCACGGGGGCGCTCGCGGCCGGGGGCGCGCCGCCGGCCGGTACGGCGCCGGCGGCTCCCCCCGCCATGGCGGCGCCGCAGGCTCAGGCGGTCCCCGACCCGCTCGCGCCGCCGCTCGCGGTCCCCCTCGCGCAGGCGTCGCCGGGGGCGCCCGCGCCCCTCACCGTGTCCGCGCGGCCGGCCGCCGCCCTGCCCCGACTGTCCCAGCTCCCCTCCGACACGCCCGACTTCACCGGCCGCCGCCAGGAGCTCGACCGGCTGCTGGCGCTCGCCGCCCCCGGGGAGGACGCGCAGCGGCGCACCGCCCCGCGCATCGTGACCGTCCTCGGCGGCATCGGCGCCGGCAAGAGCGTCCTCGCGGTACGGGCCGCGCACCTGCTCAGCGGCCGGTTCCCCGACGGGCAGCTCTACGCGCGCCTGCACAGCGACCGGGAGACCCCGCTCAACCCGACGCTGATCCTGCGCTCGTTCCTGCGCGACCTGCACCTGGACTCCGTACCGACCTCGGACGGGGACCCCGGCGGCTGGGCCGAGGACGAACTCGCCCGCCGGTTCCGCGACCACACGGCGGGCCGGGCCCTGCTGCTGCTCCTGGAGGACGCCGCGTCCGCCCGGCAGATCCTGCCACTGCTGCCCGGCGGCGACCGCAGCACGGTCATCGCCACCTCACGGGTGCGGCTGCCCGGACTGCCCGGCGCCGCGCACCTGACGGTGGGGCCGATGAGCACCGACGACGGGGCCGCCCTGTTCTCCTCGGTGATCGGCCCCGAGCGGGCCTCGGGCCACCCCGCCGCCGTGCGGAGCATCGTGCGCCTCATGGGTCACGTCCCGCTCGGCATCCGGGCGATGGGCGAGACCCTCGACGCCCGCCCCATGTGGTCGGCGACCGATTTCGCCGAACGACTGGCGAACGAGAGCCAAAGGCGGGTAGAACTGCGCGCAGGCACCTGGGACGTCCTCGCCCGGGTGGAACAGTCCTGCGCCCGGCTCCCCGGCCGCGCGCGCGAGGCGCTGACCGTGCTCAGCCGCGCGGTCGTCGGCACGTTCGGCGTCCGTGACGCGGCGCAACTGCTGGGCGTCCCCTCCGACGCCGCCGAGCAGGTGCTGGGCATCCTGCTCGACCACCACGCGGTGGAACTGGGGCCGTTGACCTACACCGCCTCCCCGGAAGCGGCCGTACCGACCTTCCGGATCCCGGAACTGATCCGGCTCGCGCTCATGGGCGGCGCGGAGCAGACGGGTCGGGAGCAGGCACCCCTGCCGGTGCCGGGACGGGAGGCGGCGTACGCCGGGCGCCCCCTCACGTAGTCCGGATTTTCCGTTCCTTTGCCTCCGCTTGGTCGCCTGGCATGAGGCTGCGTCCTTGCGACCGTCGTGCCCCGACACGGCAGTCGCCCAGCAGACACAGGCAGGCGGGCTGGCCGGGGCGGACCCCCGGCCGGAGGGGAGACTTCCATGAGGAGCACGATCCTGCGGCACGACGACACGACCGGTTCGACCGGCGTCAACGGGGCAGCCGGCAGCGTCGCCGGGGCCGGCACGAGGACGCCCGACCGCACCACCGGCGGGGCCGTCACCGGCGGCGAGATCCGGCCGGCGGAGCACGACGGCGACGACCACGGGGCCGTCGAGTGCGCCGGACCGCGCACCACCCGACGCGCCGACGGTCAGGACGCGGTGGTGTTCGAGCTGTGCTCGGGCCTCTTCGCGTCCATGCCGCGCACCGACCAGCGCGTGAAGGCCATCCACTACGTCCGGGGCCTGCTCGGCGCCGAGGGCCGCAAGTCCATCCGCAACATCGCGACCCTGCTCGGCGGCGACGCCGCCGAACAGAGCCTGCACCACTTCATCTCCAGCTCCACCTGGGACTGGACGCCGGTCCGCCGGGCCCTGGCCCAGCACATCGAACGCATGGCGCCGCCCCAGGCCTACGTCGTACGGCCGATGATCATCCCGAAGGCGGGGGAGACCTCCGTGGGCGTCGAACGCCGCTTCGTGCCGGAACTGGGTCAGGTCATCAACGCGCAGCAGGCGGTGGGCGTCTGGGCCGCCGCCGAGGACTGGAGCTCGCCCCTGCACTGGCGGCTGCACCTGACGTCCCGCTGGCTGGAGGACCACAACCGGCGCAGCCAGGCCTCCATTCCCGAGACCACCGTGCAGGAAAGCCTCGCCCAGTGCTCGGTCGAGGCCTACCTCGGGATGATCCGCGGATCGGGCCTGCCCATCCGCCCCCTGGTGATGGACGCCCGCAACGCCGACGTCCTCACCACCGTCCACCGGCTCCGGGCCGCCGGCACGCCCTGGCTGCTGCGCGTCGACCCCTCCGTGCGCCTGACCGTACTGGAGCCGACGTTCCCCAGACGCGGCGCCAGCATGACCGCCCAGCAGATCATGTCCACCGCCTGGCACATGCGCCGCCCCGATCCCCGCCGGCAGGGCGCCGGCACGGCCGGCCAGGCCGGGCCGCCGGGCCAGGCGCCGCACCTGCGGGCCGTCCGCCGGCCCGGCTCCCTGGTCTCCGTCTCCGCCACCCTCACCGCCGACACCCGCACCCCCGTGGGCCGCCCCGGCGGCCGTCCCGAGGAACTCCTGCTGCTCGGCGTCACCGACACCGGACAGTGGCCGGCCGAGCTGTGGCTCACCGACCTGACGGCACTGCGCCCGGCCGAGCTGACCCAGTTGATCCGCCTCACCCACCGCGTCGACCGCGACCTGACCGAGGTCGCCGACCAGGTCGGCATCCGCGACTTCTCCGGACGCTCCTTCAACGGCTGGCACCGGCACGCCACCCTGGCCTCCGCCGCGCACGCCATCGCCCTGCTCAGCGGCCGACCGCAGGCCCGTCGCGGAGCCGACGGCGACATCGTGGACCTGACCGATTCGGGCCGGCACGAGGGGCTCGGCCACGGGTACCTGACGGACCTCGGTGACCGACCTGACCTAGCGAGCTGAGCAGTTGACGGAAAGTCCGGCGGGCCGTTGGCCGCGCCCGCCTCCTCGCACAGGATCGGTGCATTCCAGCCGAACGAAACCGAGGGAACCCCGGATATGACCAAGGTCGCCGTCATCTACTACTCCTCGCAGGGGAACGTCCACCAGCTCGCCGTGGCCGCCGCGGCCGCGGCCGAGAAGGCGGGCGCGGAGGTGCGGCTGCGCCGCACCGCCGAACTCACCACCGAGACGGTCGTCCCGGGCAACGACACCTGGAACGCGAACTGGGCCCAGCACCTGGACGCCGTCGCCGACATCCCCGAGGCCACGCTCGACGACCTCGAATGGGCCGACGCCGTGCTGTGGGGCACCCCGGGCCGCTACGGCCTGCCCGCCGCCTCCCTCAAGCAGTTCATCGACCAGACCCTCCCGCTGCACTCCAAGCGCGGGCTGCTGAACAAGGTGATGTCCTCGTTCACCTCCACCGCCACCCTCCACGGCGGCCAGGAGAGCACCCTGCTCGCGCTGAACAACGCCTTCTACCACTGGGGCGCCATCATCGTCCCGCCCGGCGTCGCCGACCCGATCCAGCTCGCGCCGACCAACGGGAACCCGTACGGCGTCAGCAGCGTCTCGCGCAACGAGGCGGGCAACGTCACCGAGGACAACCTGGCCGCCATCGAGTACCAGGCGCGTCGCACCGTCGAGATCACCACCGCGCTCCGCGCGGGCCTCGCGGCCTCCTGACCCGGCGGGGCCGGGACGCCGACGTCCACGCCGGCGCCGTCCCCGCCGGCTCGGCCCCGCCCCGCACCACGGGGCGCCGGGAACCTCCCTCCCGGCGCCCGTCGCCCCGCCCCGCCGCCGTTCCCCCACGGCAGGCGCCGGCGCCGCCGCACGGCCCCCACCCGGCCGCCCCGGCAGGCGCCCCCTTCGCACCACGAGGCACCCGGCCCCTTCGCGCCGCCGGGTCCCGGAGCCCCCTCGCGCTCCGCACGGCTCCGTACCGCTCCGCTCCTCGCGCTCCCCCTCTCCTTCACTCCGCCGCCGCGCGCACCGTCCGCGCGAGCGCCGCCCCGCCCATCTACTCGGAGGAACTCCGTGGACAACGCCGACATCGGCATCCGGCTGAAACCCGCGCTACAGCAGCCGGACTGGGACGACCCCGCACAACTGCGCCGGGTGCGAGAGGAACTCCTGGTCCGGCCCCCCCTCGTCGACGGCGAGGACGTCCGCACCCTGCGCGGCCTCCTCGCACGCGTCGCCGCGGGCCAGGCCCACGTGGTCCAGGTCGGCGACTGCGCGGAGGACCCCGCCGAATGCACCCCGGACCACGTCTCCCGCAAGGCCGCCGTCCTCGACCTCCTCGCCGGCTCCCTGCGCCTGATCACCGGCAAGCCCGTCCTGCGCGTCGGCCGGATCGCCGGCCAGTACGCCAAGCCCCGCTCCAAGCCCACCGAGGACGTCGACGGCGTCGAACTGCCCGTCTTCCGCGGCCACATGGTCAACGGACCCGAGGCCGACCCCGACAGCCGCCGCCCCGACCCGCTGCGCCTGCTCACCGGCTACATGGCCGCCGACGACGTCATCCGCAACCTCGGCTGGCGCGCCGGCGCCGCGGGCGCCGGCATCGACGCCAGGGTGTGGACCAGTCACGAGGCCCTGCTCCTCGACTACGAGGTCTCCATGCTGCGCCCCGACGACGCGGGTGGCACCATGCTGGCCTCCACCCACTGGCCCTGGATCGGCGAACGCACCCGTCAGGTCGACGGCGCGCACGTCGAACTGCTCTCCCGCGTCAGCAACCCGGTCGCCTGCAAGGTCGGCCCCAACATGACCCCGGCCGAGCTGCTCGCCCTGTGCGAACGCCTCGACCCCCACCGCGAGCCCGGCCGCCTCACCCTCATCTCCCGCATGGGCGCCGACGCGCTCCCCGACGCCCTGCCGCCCCTGGTCACCGCCGTCCGCGAGGCCGGCCACCCGGTGATCTGGCTGACCGACCCGATGCACGGCAACACCGTCAGCACCCCCGACGGCTACAAGACCCGCTACGTCGCCACCGTCGAACGCGAGGCGGTCGCCTTCCACTTCGCGGTCACCGAGGCCGGCGGCGTCGCCGGCGGCTTCCACCTGGAGACCACGCCGGACGCCGTCACCGAATGCGTCTCCGACCCCAGCGCCATCGACCGCGTCGGCGAGTTCTACACCAGTCACTGCGACCCGCGCCTCAACCCCGGACAGGCCATCTCGGTCGTGTCCAGCTGGAGCTACTGATGGACGGCATGGACGGCACCATCGCCCTGGTCACCGGGGCCGCCGGCGGCATCGGCAGCGCCGTGGCCCAGGCACTCGGCCGGCGCGGGGTCCTCGTCGCCGCCGTCGACCGCGACCCCGAGCAGCTCGCCCGGGCCGTCGAGGAACTGAACGCCCAGGGCGTCAAGGCCACCGCCTACCCCACCGACGTCACCGACAGCGCCGACGTCGAGCGCACCGTCGAGACCGTCGAACGCGAACTCGGCCCCATCGGCCACCTCGTCAACGCCGCCGGCGTCCTGCGCCTCGGCCAGGCGCGCGAGTTCACCGACGAGGACTGGAACGCCACCTTCGCCGTCAACGCGACCGGCGTCTTCCACGTCTCGCGCGCCGTCGTCAACCGCATGGCCGAACGCGGCGGGGGCTCCCTCGTCACCGTGGCCTCCAACGCGGCCGGCACCCCGCGCAGCGACATGTCCGCCTACGCCGCCTCCAAGGCCGCGGCCACCATGTTCACCAAGAGCCTCGGCCTGGAGGTCGCCCGCCACGGCATCCGCTGCAACGTGGTCGCCCCCGGCTCCACCGACACCCCGATGCTCCGCTCGATGTGGCACGACGAGTCCGGACCCACGGCCTCCATCCAGGGCAACGGCGAGACGTTCCGCGTGGGCATCCCGCTCGGCCGCCTCGCCCAGCCCTGGCACATCGCCGACGCCGTCGTCTTCCTGCTGTCCGACGAGGCCTCGCACATCACCCTGCACACGCTCACCGTCGACGGCGGCGCCACCCTCGGCGCCTGACCGCCCCCTTCCCTTCCGCGTTCTTCACGAGACAACGAGAGGACGGCCATGGCCGGCATCCCGACCATCGAGGCCTACCCGATGCCGACATCGGGGGACCTGCCCCTCAACACCGCCACCTGGTCCGTGGACCCGGACCGCGCCGTGTTGCTGGTCCACGACATGCAGCGCTACTTCCTGGCCCCCCTGCCCGAGCCCCTGCGCACCGAGCTCGTCGACAACGCCACCCTGCTGCGCGAGCGTTGCGCCGCACTCGGCGTCCCCGTCGCCTACACCGCCCAGCCGGGCGGGATGACCGACCGACAGCGCGGACTGCTCAAGGACTTCTGGGGACCGGGGATGCGCACCTCGCGGTCCGACCGCGAGATCGTCGACCCCCTCGCCCCCCGCCCCGACGACTGGATGCTCACCAAGTGGCGCTACAGCGCCTTCCACCACACCGACCTGCTGGCCCGCATGCGCGACTCGGGCCGCGACCAGCTGGTGGTGTGCGGGGTGTACGCCCACGTCGGGGTGCTGGCCACCGCCGTCGAATCCTTCAGCCACGACATCGAGACCTTCCTCGTCGCCGACGCCCTCGCCGACTTCACCGAGGAGGACCACCACCGGACCCTCACCTACGCCGCCCAGCGCTGCGCCGTGGTCACCACCGCCAAGGAGGTCCTCGCGTGAGCGCCGACCGGCAGGACCTCCTCGCCCGGATCCTGGCCCCCGAGCCACCTCCGTTCGCCCTGCTGCACCGCCCCGAGACCACCGGGCCCGGGGTCCTGGAGATCCTGGTGGGCGAGGTGTCCCACCCCGAGACCCTGGCCGCCGTCCCGCTGGACGAGACCCCGCCCGCCCCCGGTTCCGGCGGCCGGCACGAGGCACTGGTCCTCGTACCGTTCCGACAGATCACCGAACGCGGCTTCGAGGCCCCCGACGACGGCTCCCCGCTGATCGCCCTGACCGTCACCGCCCAGGAACGCCTCCCGCTCGCCGAGGCCATCGCCCGCATCGAGGACCGGCCCATCCGGCTCTCCGGAGGCGGCTTCGACATCGACGACGCCGAGTACGCCGACATCGTGCGCCGCGTCATCGCGGACGAGATCGGCACCGGCGAGGGCGCCAACTTCGTCATCAAGCGCTCCTTCACCACCGAGATCGACGGCTACACCCCGCACGACGCGCTCACCCTCTTCCGCCGGCTGCTCGAACGGGAATCCGGCGGCTACTGGACCTTCGTCGCCCACACCGGGGGCCGCACCTTCGTCGGTGCCACCCCCGAACGGCACATCAGCGTCCACGCCGGCACCGCCGTCATGAACCCCATCAGCGGCACCTACCGCTACCCCGCCACCGGCCCCACGCTGCCGCAGGTCATGGACTTCCTCGCGGACCGCAAGGAGACCGACGAGCTGTACATGGTCGTCGACGAGGAACTGAAGATGATGGCCCGCATCTGCGAGGGGGGCGGCCGCGTCGTCGGCCCCTACCTCAAGGAGATGGCCCGCCTCGCGCACACCGAGTACCTGATCGAGGGCCACACCACCCGGGACCCGCGCGAGATCCTCCGCGAGACCATGTTCGCCCCCACCGTCACCGGCAGCCCCCTGGAGAGCGCCTCCCGGGTCATCAGCCGCTACGAGCCCCAGGGCCGCGGCTACTACAGCGGCGTCGCCGCCCTCATCGGCCGCGACGACGACGGCGAGCCCGCGCTCGACTCGGCCATCCTCATCCGCACCGCCGACATCGACGACTCCGGCCGGGTCCGGATCGGCGTCGGCGCCACCCTCGTGCGCCACTCCGACCCCGAGTCCGAGGTCGCCGAGACCAAGGCCAAGGCGGCCGGCCTGCTCGCCGCCCTGGAGGCCGACCGCGTCGGCGGGTTCTCCGCCCACCCCGACGTACGGGCCGCCCTCGCCCGCCGCAACGACTCCATCGCCGGCTACTGGCTCGCCGGGGAGGCCGACCGGGCCCTGCCCCGGGCCCGACTGGCCGGCCGGTCCGTGCTCGTCGTGGACGCCGAGGACACCTTCACCTCGATGATCGCCCACCAACTGCGCTCCATGGGGCTGAAGGTGACGGTCAGCCGGTTCGACGAGCCCTACGAGCTGGAGGCGCACGACCTCGTCGTCATGGGCCCCGGCCCCGGCGACCCCCGCGACACCGCCCACCCCAAGATCGACCGGCTGACCGGCGACATCCACCGGCTCCTCGCCGCACAGCGGCCCTTCCTCGCCGTCTGCCTCAGCCACCAGGTCCTCTCCCGCCGACTGGGCCTCGAACTCGCCCGCCGCGACACCCCCAACCAGGGCGTCCAGCGACAGATCAAGCTGTTCGGCCACACCGAGCACGTCGGCTTCTACAACACCTTCGCCGCCCGCAGCGCCGAGGAGAAGGTCGAGTGCGAGGGCGTCGGCGTCGTCGAGGTCAGCCGCGACCCCGCCACCGACGAGGTCCACGCCCTGCGCGGACCGCACTTCGCCTCCGTCCAGTTCCACCCCGAGTCCGTACTCACGCGGGACGGCGTCCGCATCGTCGAGTCCCTGCTCAACGACCTCGTCTGACCCGTACACCCCGTGCACCCCGTGCACCCCACCCATTCCACCGCGCACCCCGCACAGAAGGAGCTCCGCAATGCTTCCCGTCAACGGCAGTGACAAGGGCCTCTACATGGGACTCGTGGCCGAGCGCGCCGCCGAGGACCACGGCGACCAGCTGATCATCCTCGACCACGACCTGGACCTGCTCCCCGACGCCGGCCGCCGCATGACCTTCGCCGAACTCGCCGAGCACATCGACGACACCGCCGCCCGGCTGTACGCGGCGGGCGTGCGCCGCGGCGAGCACGTCGCCATCCACAAGTCCAACGGCTTCGACATCAACATCGTCTCCTCCGCCGTGGCCCGCCTCGGCGCGGTGCCGGTCCAGCTCTCGCCCTACCTCGACGCCGACAGCGTGCTCGCCCTGCTGCGCCGCCTCGGCGCCCCCTTCCTGGTCACCGACACCGACAAGCTGGACGGCTCCTTCGCCGACGCCCCCCTGGCCGAGATCACCGCCCAGGTGATCATCGTCGCGGGCTCGCGCCCCGGCACCGTCTCCCTCGCCGACCTCGCGGGCTCCCCGCGCCAGGCCCCCGTCGTCCCGCACCTCGACCTGCCGGCGCTGATGACGCACACCTCGGGCACCACCGGCCTGCCCAAGCTCGTCGTCCACTCCGCCCGCACCCTGCACGGCCGCTACCGCCCCCAGGCCAAGCTCTTCGACATGATCCGCGAGCACGAGACGGTCGCGCTGCACGTCAGCTACGTCCACTCCCGCATGCCGCTGGCCCTCGCCGTGCTGCTGCCCCGCGGCAACCCGATGGTCATCATGAACGACGCCGAGCCCGAGCACGCCGCGAAGCTGTGGGCCGAGACCCGCCCCGGCTTCATCGAGTCGCACCCCAACTCCTTCATGGAGTGGGAGGTCCTCACCGACCACCCGCTGCGCCCCCTGGCCAACGTCAAGTACTTCAGCACCACCTTCGACGCCATCCACCCCAGCACCATGCACAAGCTGCTGCACGCCACCGACCGCAGCTCGCCGCTCTTCTACCAGATCTACGGGCAGAGCGAGACGGGCCCGCTCGTCGGCCGCGGCTTCACCCGCGCCACCGCCCTCGGCGCCGACGGCCGCTGCCAGGGCCACTCCTTCCCCTCCGACACCAAGTTCCGTCTCGTCAGCCGCAACGGACAGCCCGTCACCCGCGAGAACCCCGGCTACATCGACGTCCAGGCCGCCGGCCGGGCCCTCGGCTACTTCGGCGAGCGCGAGCGCTACGACACCCAGGTGCACGGCGGTTGGTGGCGCGGCATGGACCTCGGCTACCGCACCGACGAGGGCTGCCTGCACCTGCTGGACCGCGAGGTCGACTCCATCCCCGGCATCGCCTCCACCCTGGAGATCGAGGACACCGTCATCGGCCGCCTCGACGAGATCACCGAACTCGTCGTCGTCCCCGGCCCGGGGGAGATCGGCGTCCCCGTCGTCAGCACCCGCGACGACCTGCCGCTCGACCTGGACCGCTGGCGCACCGCCGTCGCCGAATGGCCCCAGCTCGCCGCCCCCGTCCAGATGAAGCTCTCCGAGCTGCCCCGCACCGCCACCATGAAGGTCCAGCGCATCGAGCTGAGCGCGCGCCTCAAGCGACAGGTCGCCCGGTGAGCACCCCCGCCGACGTGGACGTCCTGGTCGTCGGAGCCGGCCCCACCGGTCTGCTGGCCGCCTGCGAACTGCTGCGGCGCGGCGTACGGGTCCGCATCGTCGACCGGGCCGCGGAGGCGGCCTCCGTCCCCAAGGCCCTGTCCCTGTGGCCCCGGGTCCGCGACATCCTCACCGACCTCGGCGTCGGTGAGGCCGTCGAGGCGGCCTCCGTCCCCGTCCGGGCGTTCCGCTACTTCTCCGACCGGCAGCCCGTCGCCTCGCTGACCTTCACCGACGCGCTGGCCGCCCGCCAACTCCCGCAGCCCGAGACCGAGCGCATCCTCACCGAGCGGCTGCACTCCCTCGGCGGGAAGATCGAACGCGGCGTGCGCCTGCTGTGCCTGGAGGACGTCGACTACTCCGGGCGGATCGAGCCCGGGGGCACCGTGACGGCCGTCCTGGAACACGGCGACGGCCTCGTCGAACGGTTCGCCGCCCCGTTCGTCATCGGCGCCGACGGCGCCGGCAGCGACGTCCGCCGGCAGTTGGGCATCGGCTTCGAGGGGTCCACGTACGAGATGGCCTTCGCGCTGCTGGACACCCGCATCGACGGGTACCTGCCGCCGGACGAGATCTCCTACTACCAGAGCACCTCCGGCACCCTGGTCGTCGTCCCGCAGCCCGACGGCGTCTTCCGGTTCCTGTCCGTCATGCCCGAGGGCACCCGCCTGACCCGCGCCGACATGCAGGCCCTGATCGACACCCGGGGCCCGCACGGGGTACGGATCACCGAACCGGTGTGGGAGACCGTCTTCCGGGTGCACGCCAGGCGGGCCACCGAGTTCCAGCGCGGCCGGGTCTTCCTGGCCGGGGACTCCGCCCACGTGCACAGCCCGGCCGGCGGGCAGGGCATGAACAACGGCCTCCAGGACGCGCACAACCTGGCCTGGAAGCTCGCCGCCGTCCTCGCCGGGGAAGCCCCCGCGAGCCTCCTGGAGAGCTACGGCCGGGAGCGGATCGAGGCCACCGGCCGCATCGTCCGCGACACCGACCTGCACACGCGGGCCCTCACCGCCCGCACCCGCCGCCGCGTCGTCCTGCGCGACGCAGCCATGCGGCTGCTCGACCACTCGGGGGCCGCGGCCCGCCTCTACGCCCCGGTCATGGCCGGGCGGCGGCTGGCCTACACCCCGGTCCGCCCCACACAGGGGCCCTCGACCGGTGCCTGTCGGGTACGCGACCGCCTGCCCGGCGGGCTCGGAGCGGGCTCCGTCTTCCCCCGCCCGGCCGCCCTCGCCCTGGGCCTCGCCGGGCCGGGCACGGAACCCGCCGGCTGGACGCTGTTGCTGCGCCCGCCCGCCCGTGACACCGCCTGGGCGGCCACCGCGGAGGCGGCCGCGGCGCCCTGGCCGGGCCTGCGGATCCTGCGGGCCACCCCGGCCCTGCCCGGCGCGGGAGCCCTGTGCGACCACCCGGGCTACCTCCTGATCCGCCCCGACGGCCACATCGCGGCCCACGGGCACACCGAGGACCTCGACCGCCTCGACGCGGAACTGGGCCAGGCACTCCTGAAGGCCTGAGCCCCGCGCGCACCGCCGCTCCGCCGTACCGCCGCACGACCGCACCGCCCCGAGCGCCGCCTCCCCGAACACCGGGAGGCGGCGCTCGCGCGTTCAGGGGCCCCTCGAACGCGCTCCGGCGGCTCGCTGCGCCTCGCGGCAAGCCTCTGGGCGCCTCGCGGCGGCCCCGGGCCTCTCGGCGAGCCTCTGGGCGCCCAGCGGCGCCCTCCGGCAGCCTCCCGGCGCCTCCTGACGGCCTTCCGGCGGCCCCGGGGGCGGGCTCCCCGCCGGGCCACCCGCGTACGGTCCCTCAGCCCCGCCGGCGCACCGGCACCGGCTCGTCGGGCTCCTCCGGCCCCTGCGGCGGATCGGGCAGGGCCAGGCACAGCGCGTCCAGGGCCGCGGCGAAGGCGTGGTCGGGCGGGGTGCCGTAGCCGATGACCAACCCGTCGCGCGGGGTCATCGAGCTGTCCGGGTGCAGGTAGGGCTTCAGCCCGTCCAGGGCCAGGCCCTGCCTGCGGGCCGCGCGCAGGGCGGCCTCCTCGGTGTCCGGCGGAAGCTCCAGCACGGCGTGCAGCCCGGCCGCGACCCCGCTCACGTTGACGTGCGGCGCCTCCGCCGCGAGCCGGGCCGCCAGCAGGTCGCGCCGGCGCCGGTAGATCTGCCGCATCCGGCGCAGGTGGCGGTCGTAGCCGCCCGAGGAGATGAACTCCGCGAGGGTGAGCTGGTCCGTCACCCCGGACCACATCTCGCGAGAGCCCTTGACGGCCAGCACGTCGTCCACGAGCCACCCCGGCAGCACCATCCAGCCCAGCCGCAGCGCCGGCGACAGGCTCTTGCTGACGGAGCCGATGTACACGATCCGGTCCGGGTCCAGGCCCTGGACGGCGCCGACCGGCTGGCGGTCGTAGCGGAACTCGCCGTCGTAGTCGTCCTCGACCACCACTCCACCGCTCGCCCGCGCCCAGTCCACCACCGCCGCCCTGCGCTCGGGGTGCAGCGGCCCGCCGGTGGGGAACTGGTGGGCCGGGGTCAGGAGCACCGCGCGGGCCTTCGTCCCCGGGAGTTCCTCGACGCACGCCCCGCTGCCGTCCACGGTCAGGGGCACGGTCTCCAGCCCGACCCCCTCCAGCACCTCCCGGTGGAAGCCCAGCCCGTACGACTCCACGGCGATCGGCCCTTCCAACACCCGCCCGAGCAGCCCCAGTCCGTGCGCGAACCCGGCGCACAGCACGATCCGGTCCGCGGAGGTCCGTACGCCCCTGACCCGCGCGAGGTACTCCGTCAGCGTGCGGCGCAGCTCGATCCGGCCGCGCGGGTCGCCGACCCCGAAGGCGTCGTGCGGGGCGGCGGCCAGGGCCCTGCGGGCGGCCCCGATCCACGCGGTGCGGGGGAAGGCGGAGGCGTCGGGCGAGCTGGGCATCAGGTCGTGGACGGTACGCCGGTGGGTGGGCCGGGCCGGGCCGCGCGCGGTGTCGCCCCGCAGCGGCGTCGCCCGCTTGGCGACCCGGGTCCCGGAGCCCTGGCGGGCGGACAGCCAGCCCTCCTCGACCAGCTCGGCGTAGGCGTCGGCGACGGTGTTGCGGGCGATCCCGAGGTCGACGGCCAGGGCCCGGTAGGGCGGCAACCGGGTGCCGGGGGCCAGCCGGCCCGAGTGGATGGCCTCGCGTAACGCGTGCATCAGCCGGTTGCGCAGACTGCCCTCGCCGGTCAGCTCCAGGTGCAGGTCACTGCCGGTGCCGGGGGGCTCCGGAAGGGCCTGCGCGGCGGCCCGGGTCAGCGGGGCGGAGGCCGTTTCTGCGGGGTCCTCGGCGGGCTGTTCGGAGGGTTCGTCGGAAGGGGAATTGACCCATGATCTCTGCATGGGAATGAACCCTACTCGGGGCCGATTGGGCCCTTAGATTCTTCACATGACAACTTTTCAGGTTCCTGAGCGAATGAACTTCTCCGCCGTCGCCCCCAAGATCTTCAAGGCCGTCCTGGCCCTCGACGGGGCCTCCCGCCAGGGCATCGACCCGGTCCTCCTGGAGCTCATCCAGATCCGCGCCTCGCAGATCAACCGCTGTGCGTACTGCATCGACTACCACACGGGCGACGCCCGCAAGGGCGGCGAGTCCGAGGAGCGGATCTACCAGCTCAGCGCGTGGGAGGAGTCGAGCCTCTTCACCGTCAAGGAGCGCGCGGCCCTCGCCCTGACCGAGGCCGTCACCCTCCTGCCCCACGGTGTCCCGGACTCCGTCTACGACGAGGCCGCCCGCCACTTCGGCGAGGAGGAGCTGGCCCACATCATCGCCCTCATCTTCACCACCAACGTGTGGAACCGGATGAACGCCACCACCCGCAAGACCCCCGGAACCGAGTAGGCCACCCGGTCCACGACCCTTCCAGACCCCATAACGACGCACCAGGGCGGTGGCCTCCGCCTGATCGGCCAGGCCACCGCCCCCGTCATGCCCGCACACCCCCGCGGGACGCGACCACCCACCGCGGACCGCCGAACGGAACGCCTCCGCGCGACCCACCCCCGTACGACCCACCCCCGCTCCACGCACCCCCGCACCACCCGTCCCCGCGCACCACCCCGAATTCCGTCTCCCGGCACCTGAGGGGGACCGCCGACGAAGGAATGACACCGTGACCACGCTCGAATCCGTACCGAACACCCCCCAGAAGGAGCCGTCCGCGCTCCGCGGCTGGCTCGCCGTCCTGGCGGTGACCCTCGGCATCTTCTCCCTGATGACCTCCGAGCTGCTGCCCGTGGGCCTGCTCACGCCGGTCGGCTCCGCCCTCGACGTCTCCGAGGGCACCGCGGCCCTCATGGTGACCATCCCCGGTCTGGTCGCCGCGATCTCGGCCCCCCTGGTGACCGTCGCCACCGGCAAGTTCGACCGAAGGCTCGTCCTGGTCATCCTGATCGCCATCGTGGGCCTGGCGAACCTCGCCTCCGCCTTCGCGACCAGCTTCGCCGTCGTCCTCGTCGCCCGCTTCCTCATCGGCATCAGCGTCGGTGGCTTCTGGTCCATCGCCGGCGGCATCGCCCTGCGCCTCGTGCCCGAACGACACGTGGCCCGCGCCACCGCCGTCATCTTCGGCGGCGTCGAGACCGCGTCCGTCCTCGGCGTGCCCACCGGCACCTTCCTCGGCGACCTCTCCGGCTGGCGCACCGCCTTCGCCGCCGTCGGCGGACTGGGCCTGGTCGCCCTCGTCGCCATGCTGTTCCTGATGCCGAAGGTCCCCGCCGAGCGCACCATCACCTTCGGCGACCTGCCCAAGGTCTGGAAGTCCAACGCCGGTGTCCGCATCGGCATCGCCATCACCTTCCTCGTCATCACCGGCCACTTCCTTGCCTACACCTTCGTCCGTCCGCTCCTCCAGGACGACGGCGTCAGCGACAGCATGATCGGCGTCCTGCTCCTGGTCTTCGGCATCGCCGGCATCACGGGCAACTTCATCGCCGGCGCCCTGATCGCCAAGCGGCTGCGCCAGACGGTCGTCGGCATCGCGGTGGTCCTCACCGTGGCCATGCTGCTCCTCGCCTTCGTCGGCAACACCACCCTGACGGCCGCGATCATCCTGGTCCTGTGGGGCCTGGGCTACGGCGCCGTGCCGGTGACCTTCCAGACCTGGATCCTCGACGCCGCCCCCGAGGCGACCGAGGCCGCGTCCTCCCTCTACGTCTCCACCTTCAACCTCTCCATCGCCCTCGGCGCCCTCTTCGGCGGCTTCGCGGTGGACAACCTGGCCACCGTGAGCGTCCTGTACATCGGCGCCGGTCTGGCCCTCGTCACCCTCCTGTTCGTCGGTCGCCGCGGCGGAACCCCCGCCGCCACCGACCAGGCCGCGGAGCGCGAGACCGCGGCCGCCCACTGATCGTCCGCCCCGTACACCACCGTCCCCCGCGGGCGGGGCGGACAGCCGGACGCGACTTCGACACCGAAGTCGCGTCCGGCCCTTTCGCGTGTCCGGGCCCCGGTCGCGCCGCGGGTCGTGAGGTTCGCGTCACAGGCCCGCCGCCCGGCGGGGCCGCCGTGATGGGCTTGCCCCATGGACACCACCACACCCGGCCCGACGCGGGCCGTCTACGACCGCATCGGGACCGGCTACAGCCGGGTCCGGCGCCCCGACCCCCGCCTGCACGCCCTGATAGGTGGGGCGTTGGAGGGGGCCCGCCGCATCCTGAACGTCGGCGCGGGCGCCGGTTCCTACGAACCCGAGGGCATCGACGTCACTGCCGTCGACCCCTCCGAGGTCATGCTCGACCAGCACCCCGGGCCGGCGAGGATCAAGGCGCGGGCGGAACGACTGCCCTTCACCGACGGTGCCTTCGACGCGGCCATGGCCGTCCTGACCGTCCACCACTGGACCGATCCGCACCGCGGGCTCGCCGAGTTGCGGCGGGTGGCCCGCAAACAGGTCGTCTTCACCTGGGACCCCGCCCACCGGCCGCGGCTGTGGCTGGAGGAGTACCTACCGGAGATCGGCGCGCTCGACGAGGCCCGCTGTACGCCCCTGGCCGAGATCGTCGACGCGCTCGACGCGCACACCGTGCTGCCCTTCCCGATCCCGCACGACTTCACCGACGCCTTCCAGACCGCCCACTGGCGCCGGCCCGAGTCCTACCTCGACCCCGCGATCCGCCTGGCGAGCTCCACCTTCGCCCAACTGCCGCCGTCCGTCGTGGAACCGGCGATGGACCGGCTGCGCGCGGACCTCGATTCGGGTCTGTGGCACCGTCGGCACGCCGGGCTCCTCGACCGCGAGGCCGTCGACTACGGCTACCGCCTGGTGGTCGCCGGCGCGTAGTGAGGCCTTCCCGGGCCTTCCCCGGCGGGCGGTTCGCCGCCCGCGGAACGGGTCCGGACATGCCGAAGCGGCGCCCCCGTCGCACAAGGGGGGCGCCGCTTCGGGGCGGTCGGGTCAGGCCAGCAACAGTTCCGGCGGGCCGGTGAGCTCGTGGCCCAGCATCGCGCGCAGCTCGCCGTAGGCGTGCGCGTCACCGGCCAGGACGCCGCCGAGCAGGGTACGGCCGTCGGGGGAGAGGACCAGCTTGGCGTACGTGGCCGCCGCCCGGTCCTCCCGTACGAAGGACAACGCGCCCTCCGTACGGCCGTGGACGTCGCCGAAACCGGCCACCTCCACCCCGAACACCTTCAGCTTCGCCGAGGTGTCCGCGCCCGGGAACGGCGCCGCGGGCGGCCCCGCCAGGAGCTGACGGGCCACGCTCTCGGCCATCAGGTAGCCGGGGGCCACCAGCCCGTGGCAGCGCCCCAGGACGGCCGCGCACTCGCCGATCGCCCAGACGCGGGCGTCGGCGGTGCGGCAGAAGGCGTCCACCAGGAAGCCCCCGCGCTCGCCGCGCTCCAGAGCGGCCGGCTCCGCGAGTTCGTCGCGGGGGCGCACCCCCGCCGAGAACACCACGGCCCGGGCCTCCAGGACCCTGCCGTCGGAAAGGGTCACCCCGCGCACCCGGCCGTCCGCGCCGGCGTCCACGGAGGCGACGCTCACCCCGCAGTGCACCCGCATGCCCAGCTCCCCGACGAGCCGGGCCAGCACCGCGCCGCCGCCCTCGTCGATCTGGAGGGGCATCAGGTGCGGGGACAGCTCCACCACATGCGGGCGCATGCCCAGGGAGCGCAGCGCCTGGGCCGCCTCCAGCCCGAGGAGTCCGCCGCCGATGACCACCCCGGCCTCACCGGGCGCGGAGGCCTCCCGCAGGGCGTCGAGGTCGTCGAAGGTGCGGTACGTGAACGTGCCGGGCAGGTCGTGGCCCGGCACCGGCGGGACGAAGGGCCGCGATCCGGTGGCCAGGACGAGGGCGTCGTAGCGGACGAGGGAGCCGTCGGCGAAGGTCACCGTACGGGCCCCCCGGTCCACGGAGACGACGGGGGAGGACAGCCGGACGTCGATCCGCGGGTCGAGGCCCACGTCCGGGCCGGCCAGGGTGAGGTCCTCGGCGCTCTTGCCGTCCAGGTACGAGGACAGCGCCACGCGGTCGTACGCGGGCCGCGATTCCTCGGCGGCCACGACGACCCGCCACCGGGCGGAGCGGTCACCGGCCCGCAGGTGTTCGACGAGCCGGTGCGCCGTCATCCCGTACCCGACGACGACCAGGGTGCGTTTCATGCGCTCGCGCGTCCTTCCGTGGGGTGTGCGGGGTCCGCGCCGGCGTCGGGGGCGTCGCCGGCCTCGGCTTCGGCGGCCCCGGCTTCGGCGGGGGTGCGGGCGAGTCGCTCGCACAGCCGGCCCACCGCCGGGCCGCAGGTGCCGCAGCCGGTGGTGGCGCGGGTGGCCGCGGCCAGGTCGGCCGGCTCGCGCGCGCCCTCGCGCCAGGCGAGCTTCAGGGTGCCCACGGTCACGCCGTTGCACTGGCAGACCACGGCCGTGTCCGGAAGCTCCCCGGACGCGGCGTAGCCCCCGGCGGTGCCGAGGAGCAGCGCCAGTCGGTCGCTCTGTACGGGGCGGTCCTCGGCGTACAGCCGCCCCACGGCGGCGCCGGCGCGCGGGAGGCCGACGACGATCCCGGCGTGGATCCGCTCCCCGCGCAGCAGCAGGCGGGCGTAGCGGCCGCGGGCCGGGTCGGACAGGGTCACGCTCTCCTCGCCCGGCTCCGGTTCGGCGAGCAGGGCGCCGCGCGGCCCGACCACCGTCAGGTCCAGGCCCGCGATGTCCGGGCGCAGCACGCGGCGGGCCGGCCGGTGGGCGGCGTCGCCGCCGGTGAGGAGCGTCGCGAGGGCCTCGGCCTGCTCCCACGCGGAAGCCAGGGAGGGCCCGTCGGCCGCGTCCGGGTACGGTCCGGCGGGCTCGGCGCAGTCGCCGATGGCGCGGACGTACGGGTCCGCGGTGCGCAGCCGTTCGTCCACCAGGACGCCCCGGCGCACCGGCAGGCCCGCGGCCCGGGCGGGCCCCGTCTCGGGGACCTCGCCGGCGCACACCAGCAGGGTCGACGCGGCGGACAGCCGGCCGTCGTCCAGGAGGGCCTTGCCCTCCTCCCGGCCGACGACCCGCCGCCCCGTTTCGAGCACCACCCCGGCCCGTTCCAGGGCCGCGGCGACGACGGCGGAGGCGGTCGCGTCCAGGTCGCGGTGGGCGAGGCGCGGGTCGGGGTGGACGAGGGTGACCTCGTGCCCGGCGCGCCGCAGGGCGGCGGCGGTCGCGATGCCGCGCAGGCCGCCGCCGGCGATCACCACGGGGCCCTCGGCGGGCGGCGCGGCCCCGTCGAGGGTGCGCGCGACGCGCACGTCGGGGCCCTCGAAGCCGGGCGACCGGGGCCGGGAGCCGGTGGCCAACACCAGCGTGTCGTAGGGGTGGTCGGCGCCGTCGGCGGTGCGCACCAGGCGGCGGCGCCGGTCGACGCCGGTCACGGCGGTCGAGGTGCGCACGCTCACGCCGCTCGGGGGCGGCGCGAGGGCCAGGGCCCCCGCCGACAGCGTGCCGTCGAGGACCGAGAGCAGCAGGGGCCGGTGGTAGGCGGGGGTGGGCTCGGCCCCGAGCACGGTCACCGGCCCCCGGTGGCCGCGGCGGCGCAGGGCCTCCACGAACCGGTGCGCGGCGGGCCCGTTGCCGACGACCACCACGGCCCCGGCCCCGACCCCGGTCCCCGCTCCGGCCGTCGGCACGGCGGCGGCGGTGCTCACGACGCCCCCCGCAGCGGTTCGACGCGCACGGCGGCGAGCTTGAACTCGGGCATGGCGCTCACGGGGTCCAGCGCGGCCCCGGTCACCAGGTTGGCCCGACCCTCGCCGGGGAAGTGGAACGGCACGAAGACGGTGTCGGTGCGCAGGTCGGGGGCGTGCCGGACGCGGGCGACGACGGCCCCGTGCGCCGAGACGACCCGGGCGAGGGCGCCCTCGGCGAGCCCGTGGCGGCCGGCCGTGTCGGGGTGCACCTCGACGAAGGCCTCCGGTGCGGCGGCGGCCAGTTCGGGCACCCGGCGGGTCTGGGCCCCGGACTGGTAGTGGGCGAGCACGCGGCCCGTCGTCGCGTACAGCGGCAGCTCGGCGTTGGGTTCCTCGGCGGACCCCCGGTACTCGACGGGCGCGAAGCGGGCCCGTCCGTCGGGGTGCGCGAAGCGGTCCAGGAACATCCGGGGCGTGCCCGGGTGCGGGGTGCCGGAGGCGTCGGGGGCGGGGCAGGGCCAGTGCAACTCCTCGCCCGCGTCCAGCCGTTCCCAGCTGACGCCCGCGTAGTCGGCGCGGCCCCCGGCCGACGCCCGGCGCAGCTCCTCGAAGACGAGGCGCGGGGCGGCGGGGAAGCGCGCGGGATCCTGCCCGAGGCGCACCGCCAGTGCGCGCAGCACCTCCAGGTCGGTGCGCACCCCCGGCGGCGGGGGCAGGACGGGGCGGCGGCGCAGGACCCGGCCCTCCATGTTGGTCAGGGTGCCCTCCTCCTCGGCCCACTGGGTCACGGGGAGGACCACGTCGGCCAGGAGGGCCGTCTCGGAGGGGACGAAGTCGGCGACGACGAGCAGGTCCAGGGCGGCCAGCCGCTCGCCGACGTGGCCGGCGCGGGGGGCGGACACGGCGGGGTTGGAGCCGAAGACCAGGAGGGCCCTCGGTCCGCCGGGGGTGCCGAGGGAGTCGAGGAGCCGGTAGGCGTCGAGTCCCGGTCCGGGCAGCGAATCGGGGTCCACGCCCCACACGCCGGCGACGTGGGCCCGCGCGGCGGGGTCGGTGATCATCCGGTAGCCGGGCAGCTGGTCGGCCTTCTGCCCGTGCTCGCGGCCGCCCTGCCCGTTGCCCTGGCCGGTCAGGCAGCCGTAGCCGCTGCCCTCGCGGCCGGGCAGGCCCAGGGCCAGCGACAGGTTGACGAAGGCGGCGACGGTGTCGGTGCCCCGGCTGTGCTGTTCGGCGCCGCGCCCGGTGAGCACGTAGCGGCGTCCGGCCCCGGCCAGCATGGTGACGGCCCGCCGCATGTCGGCGACGGGGACCCCGGTGACGGCCTCGACGCGTTCGGGCCACCAGGGCAGGGCGCGTTGCCAGGCCGCGTCGAAGCCGGAGGTGCGCTCGTCGAGGTAGGCCCGGTCGAGCAGGCCCTCGGTGACGGCGAGGTGGAACAGGCCCAGGGCCAGGGCCAGGTCGGTGCCGGGCACCGGCTGGAGGTGCAGTGCGGCCAGTTCGGCGGTACGGGTGCGGCGCGGGTCGATGACGATGAGGTCGGCGCGCGTCAGGTGCCGCATCAACGGCGGCATCGTCTCGGCGGGGTTGGCGCCCGCCAACATGATCACGTCGGCCCGGCCGAGGTCGGCGGTGGGGAACGGCAGGCCCCGGTCGAGCCCGAAGGCGGCGTTCCCGGCCGCCGCGGCCGAGGACATGCAGAAGCGTCCGTTGTAGTCGATCCGGCTGGTGCCCAGGGCGACCCGGGCGAACTTGCCCAGCTGGTACGCCTTCTCGTTGGTCAGGCCGCCGCTGCCGAACACGGCCACGGCGTCGGCGCCGTGCCCGGCGCGCAGCGCGCGCAGCCGGTCCGCGACGAAGTCCAGCGCGGTGTCCCAGTCGGTGGGGGCCAGTTCCCCGTCGGGGCCGCGCAGCAGCGGGGTGCGCAGGCGGTCCGGGGCGCGCAGCACCTCGGGGGCCGTCCAGCCCTTGCGGCACAGGCCGCCCTCGGCGGGGTCGGCGGGCCGCACGGTGACCCCGTCGCCCTCGCGGGCGAGGACGGTCGCGCACTGGAGCGCGCAGTACGCGCAGTGCGTCGCGGTGCCGGCGGTGTCGGGCCCGACGGTGGTACCGGCGGCGGGAGCGGGGACGGGGACGGAGGCTGTCAGGTCAACGGACATGGGCCGGCCTCGGTTCCCGCGCCGGCGCCGGGACGCCGGGCGTGCGCCGCGCGGGGCGCAGGTACACGTACCAGGTGACGGCCATGCACAGGGCGTAGTAGCCGAGGAAGCAGGCGAAGGCGACCGTGCCGCTGCCGCCCTCGCCCTCGTAGGCGGAACGGAAGGCCAGGTTGATGGCGACGCCGCCGAGGGCGCCGACCGCTCCGGCGATGCCGATGGTGGCGCCGGAGATCCGGCGGGCGCGGGCGAACGCCGCCGTGGCCTCGCCGCCCGAGGTGATGGTGGCCTCGGCCTCGGCGGCCGCCGCGGCCGGGATCAGCTTGTACGTCGAGCCGTTGCCGAGGCCGCTGAGCACGAACAGCACCGTGAACGCGGCGACGAACGCCCCGAAGGACTGCGCCCACGAGGCCAGCAGCAGTCCGGCGGTGCCGAGGGCCAGGGCGACGAAGGACCACAGGGTGACGCGGGCGCCGCCCCACCGGTCGGCCAGTTTGCCGCCCAGCGGGCGGGAGACCGAGCCGAGGAGGGGGCCGATGAAGGTGTACGAGGCCGCTTCCAGCGGGGTCGAGCCGAACTCGTAGCGGAGCACCAGGCCGAAGGCGAAGCCGTAGCCGATGAAGGAGCCGAAGGTGCCGATGTAGAGGAAGGAGATCCACCAGGTGTGCCGGTTGGCGGCGGCCTCCCGCAGGGCGCCGGGCTCGGCGCGGACCGCGTCGACGTTGTCCATCAGCAGGGCCGACAGCAGCGCCGAGATCGCGATCAGCGGGAGGTAGACGGCCGCCACGTAGGCGGGGTGGGTGTCGCCGACGGTGGAGATGACCAGCAGGCCCAGCAGTTGCACCACCGCGACCCCGAGGTTCCCGCCGCCCGCGTTGACGCCGAGGGCCCAACCCTGCCGGCGCTGCGGGAAGAAGGTGGTGATGTTCGTCATCGAGGAGGCGAAGTTGGCCCCGCCCGCCCCGGCCGTGGCGCCGATCAGCAGGAACACCCACAGCGGGGTGCCGGGGCGCTGGACGAACACGAAGGCGAGGACGGCCGGCACGAGCAGGACGGTCGAGGCGAACACCGTCCAGTTGCGGCCCCCGAAGCGGGTCACCGCGTAGCTGTAGGGCAGCCGCAGCACCGCCCCCACCAGGGTGGGCACGACCACCAGGAGGAACTTCTCCCCGGGGGTGAACCCGAGGCCGATCTCCGGTGACATGAACAGCACCAGGACCGACCACATGCTCCACACCGAGAAACCGATGTGCTCGGAGAGCACCGACAGCACCAGGTTGCGGCGGGCGATCCGGCGACCGGAGCGTTCCCACTGCTCCTCGTTCTCCGGGTCCCAGCCTTCGATCCACCGCCCGGAAGCGGGTCGTCGGGTCTTCATGGTCTCCTCGGTCTCCTCGGCTCGCTCAAAGGGGTGATGGCAAAAGGGGTGATGGCAAAAGGGGGGATGGCGAAGGGCGCGGCGAAAGGGGGGACGGCACGGGCGTGCCGTGGACCCGCCCCGACCGGACCGACCGGCACGGCCCGTACGACCGGAGCGCCCCGAGCGCCCGGTCC